>DAOUDD010000220.1:0-7604 GCA_034431765.1 Ktedonobacteraceae bacterium
TGGACCGGCATGACGCACAAGGCCCAGCACAGCGCCATCACCGCACTGGTCAAGACGTGGAACGTGAGCCTGCTAGTCGTCGATGCAAGTGGATTGGGTGGGCCGCTGGCCTCGCTCTTGCGCGAGAGCCTGGGAGACAGACGCGTCCTGCCTTTCCTGTTCACTCGGCCCAGCAAATCGCAGCTCGCCTACGATCTGATCACCTTCATCAACAGTAATCGCTTCAAGCTCTACCTGCCCGAATCGGCACCACGCACCATTGTAGAGGAATGCTGGCAACAACTCCGGCTGGCACGGGCACGCCTACACCTGAGAGCACAACTCGACTTCTACGTCGATCCAGGCGAGGGGCATGACGACTACCTCATGAGTCTCGCCCTGCTCCCCGTCGCCCTCTCGCGTGTCACCGCCTCTGCCCTCTCACCCCCACCACCATCTTCGTACATCACCCCACCGAGTAGGCATAGAAAGAAAGGAAATACGGGATATTAAATGGAGGGAATTACACTACTAATCATTCTTCTTAAAGAATTCACGAATCAGCTTCGGTAGCAGAATTGCGTGCGAGGAGAGCGCAATCACCCACAGACCTACTGTGATAGCATTCCCATACTTCTGGAAAAATGTGCGTTGTGTATCTCCATTCGCGGTTGTCGTATTCATCAAAAAGCCTCCTTAGGTTTCAATAGCACTACTTCTTGTAATACGCCTCAGCAATCGACTCCGCTCCAGGCTAGCGCAGCTATTCAACTCTCTAGCAGAAGTCGTACGGTAGAGATTATGCAAGGGGAGAGAGTTCACTCAATTATGGACCGGAATCGTTAGATCGGGGCACTGACCTTCATTGCGCACGAACAAAAGCTTCTGAGCTGTCTGAGTATGTACTTTGAGGGCGAAAAACACTGCTAGCTCCTGTGCCGCCGGACGTGCCAACCAGCCGCTGACAGTGCGAGCGAAAATATACGTGTAGCCCCCGGCAGTATCAGAGCCGGGACCAACCCAGTAGTTGACACCTGTAACATAGGGTAAAGAGCGGATCGCAGCAAACTCTGCCTTGAGCACTGACTGTTGCGTGCAATCATCGACCTGTACCCTATTGCTATAGCCCATCTCGCCGATAATAATGGGTAGATGCCATATCTGCTCGATGGCTTCCAGTTCTTCCACGCGTGCCCTGGTCGCCTCAGTTGGATTCTGCGAGAGCCGTTCAGGATAGCTATCAAAGGTGATGCGCCCAAACTTCTGCGCCGTCTCCTCCTCGAAGAGGCCACGGTGCGCGGGGAAGAACGAGTTTGTCGAGCGAACCGTGGTAATGACACCGTTTACGTTTGCCGCATGCAGCGCGCGATCAGCAACATCCGTCGTCTCACGTAAAAACACGTTGAACTCGTGTGTTGCGGCATTTGGAGCATTGTAGGTCCACTGCTTGCCATATCTCGCCTCCCAATAACGCCCCTGCTCCGGCTCAGGGCACGGATCAAGAATATCACCAGCAGCGAAAAAAGATGGGTGTTCGCGTATAAATCTTTCTTCAGAATCTTTATACATCTGAGGCGTCATCAGTCCGGTTGCCCCGTTATTGTTCTCCCACTGATTGGGGTGGATGCGAAACCAGGCGTGACGATCCACAGCACGAATAGCCGTAATCCAGCGTTCCATATACTCGGGATAATCCCAATGCGTATCCACTGTAATATAATTTGCATTCACACTCGCCATAGCGGAAACAGCTTTTTCGATATTATTGGCGGATAACTGCTCATGGATCGTGTCGCGGCTCAACTTCATAGAATCAATTGAAGCGAAAAAGTTAGGAGGAGAGGGTATTGTAGTGGGATGGGGTAGGAAACGAAAGATGACAACCGTAGCAACAAGTCCGAGAATAAGCAGCGCGGTCAGGCTCAGCAGCCACGGCCTGTAGCGTCCTCTCCTTCTCCCGGCAGATCTTTGCCTACCCTGCAAACGGCTCCCACTCATAACAAAAGCACCCCCCGCGCAACCATTCGTGACGGATAAAACAACCAACTGTATGACGCCGCCCTCACAGGCCTTTTGTACATTTTCACATTGCCAAGTTCTTTTGTCAAATAAAGAAGAGCTTAAAAATTCCAAAGCTACAATGGAGATACAGCTTTATAAAATCTCTAGCGGAGGAGTAGTTTGTTTGTATAACGAAGCCCATCTAACTGCTCTAACATGCTATCCGGTAGATCACTCCAGGCCCCAAAGGGATCTTGCCACGTTCCCTCTTGAGACTGCGACAGTTCAAGTGAAGAACTCGTCCTTGCCGAGAGCTGTAACGACTCCACAAGGGCCTCGATATAGGTAGCGGCTTCCTCCTGAGCTTCGAGAGAGAGCTTCTCTAGAGATAGAAGCGCAGCGTGTAAACGCTCAATCACGATATCCACCTCTATAGATTTTAGAAAGAGTTTTCCTTCTCTAACCAGTATACCACGCAAGAAAAATCTGTTTGAAACACGTGAAGAAGGCACTGACAGCAAACTCAACAAATAACTCAAACCCCACATAAGCTGACACCCACCCAACCCAATTCATTGGCCGAAAATAGGGACCCGATTCCATCGCGTCCGCTCGCCATTATGAACTTTAGGCAAGGTTCAGAATAAGCGCAAGTCAATGTGATAATCTGAATAATCCAAACAGCGAAAATAAATCCTTAAGCCGCTTGTAGAGCCAGCCCGATATTTATTTCAAGGTGGCTCGATTGTTCCATTGGTCACATTGATTTGAACCTTGCCTAAGAAACATAATCCTTGAGGACAGCTATATTATAGAAGCCGAAATCACGCTAATGCACCAGGAGAAAAAGGCAGTCTTTCCTAAAATCAACGCTTGCTTGTCATAGATCGGCTTCTCAGGCTCATTGCCGTAGTTGTGTACAGCAATAGTGTGATTCCCACAGGATGTTACAACGTTTTTTCTTCTCGTAATCTTCTTATACATGAGTTTATGTGCTCAGTCATAGTATGTCATGAAGAATTTGTGTCGTAGTGTAGACAAAAGATGTCTTAGGTTTTTCCCACTCCATGAACACGATATGTTCTCAGCTTCTGTAGGCAGTATGACCCTTCAGAATGCTCAAGGAGACTATAAATCAATACATTTCAAGCTTCAAGAGAGACAGTATTTCTCAAGAGGCTTTTTTGAAAAAGAGCGTAGATGCTGTTGGTCTTCTGCCATAATCGCCATTCCGTTCCTTGTTAGTACCATAAGTATCACAGCAAACGATTTTTCGTCGTGATAGCATTTACTCGCTGTCCTGACACTTCCCATCTTATTGGAATATATCATCTTTCTAACACGGACTGCTTGCTAGGACTCAGCGCATGCTTCATGTATGGTAGAATTTGAATGTACTTAACAGCCATATAAAATGAAAAGGTCAAATATCTCTTAATGTGAGAAAAGGGCGGAAGCTTCTAACTCATTTGCTCAAGAGTTGAGATATGAAGAAAAGATCACTCAAGATGCGAAAATTTTCAATGAGAATTTTCTGCCCTCCAAGAGAAATCAACGTGACGAGGAAAAATAATTGACTTTTCGTCCGTTGAGGGAAACAAACCTACCTCGTGTTCAACAGCCTTTTGATTATCTGTTTGACAAAGCTTTGGCAACTTGACCATCTAAGAGAAGATTGTGAGCTTTGCAACAGCTCTGCTCACGAGATAGAAATACTTGACCAGAAAGAAAAATAGTGGTATCGTAGGAAACAGATAGAAATGCGTTTTTGCAGTTTCACGTCAGGAGTACATTTTTCATAGACCAACTTCCAAATATATATTTTCTCTGCCTTGGAACGTAGTCTGTGAATATATGTATATTTTTAGAAATTGATGGAGATGCTGATGAACGGTTTACTGGTAACTATTGACATGCTTTCTCAATTTCCAGATTGGAATAGTCAACTGCAAGAGAAACAAGAACAGGACATACACAGCAACCTTTGTTATCTCTGGCATGACCTGACAGTTACAACGCGCCCATTCTATGGAATGAAGCTTCTTTTTCAGCAAATCACCCCCGCCTGGGAAACCTTTTGTCAGCATCACCTCCATTGGAAACCCCATACTTCCCAAGAGAGTGAGCTACCTCAAGGGTACTCGTATCAAGACATCGTTCAAGGCGAAGTTCCTTTAAGTGGAAGTGTAGAAGCCTGGTTAGAGCGGAAAGAAGTTCCAGCCGAAACCTTTCTGATTGCTCAATTATTCAAACTGTCAATGACTATACAGCCGCAGTATTTGAAGCAAGCCCTCAAACATATTACTATCCATCATGATGCATTGAGATCACGTTTTATCAAAGAGGACTCAGGATGGAAACATAGAGTGGAATTTCCTTCTCATGATTTCTCCTTTAGTTATCTCGATTGTTCATTGATACCAGAAGATGAGCAACAAAACATGATCCAGGAAACAGCGCTCAGAGTACAAAAATGTTTACATCTTTCCACTGGTCCTTTAATTGGATGCGTCTTATTTCAGACAAAAGAAAGTGAACAAAAGCTTCTTCTTTTGATCAATCACATTATTTCAGATGCTTTCTCACAAAATATTCTTTATAAGGATTTGTTCACAGTCTATACGCAATTAATTCAGGGTGAACGCGTACAACTTCCCAGGAAGACAACATCTATAAAAAAATGGTCAGAGATTATGAGCGTATATGCTCATTCGAGTGAAGGAAAGGAGTACCTTCAAAAGTTTCAAGCGTACAAAGAGCACTGGCCTTTATCTACGGAATGTGTTCTTCCGGTAGACTACCCAGAAGGGCAGTTCAATGAGCCTTTTGCTTCGCATGTCTTTTCGTTGGAAAAAGAAATGACTGGGCGTCTTATTAGGCAATCTGCAAAAAGAAAGTTACGAATAGCTGATGTTTTAAAGGTCGCACTGGCCTGGAAGTTATCTCAATGGGCACACCAAAATTACATTGCAATCAATGAGATGTATCACGGAAGATCAGTGCTGACTAAAGAGAGTAACCTCTCACGTACTATTGGCGGCTTTGCAACAGCCATCATAGATGTTATTGAGCTTCAAGAATCAGTAACACCATTTCAAGCCTTAGAAACATTCCGTCTCCGCCGTCAAGAAATTGGAGATCTTGGACTAGTCACCACCTTGAGAAGTTTCCTCCCATCACATATGGTAGAGCCTCTTCAGAGTTTCTACCGATCACCAGTTCTGCTCAACTACGTTGGTATGTTATCTGACTCGGAGAGCGAAGAGACTTCTTCCTTCTCACAAGAACCGCTCGTTGTAGATTTCCAAGACCGGAACAATCCCCCCCCATCTTACCATAACCACTTCATTTGCACTGCATGGATACAACAAAAAGAACTCGGCATACGTTTGCAGTATGCAGCTTCGATTTATAAACAAGAGACGATCTCTAAGCTAGGGGAAGACATTTTAGAAATTCTGTGCTCTCTACTTATAGATATGGAAAGGAACTGTGATTGACCTAATTTGGTGAGTTTAGCTGACTTTGTCTCATCCTCACATTGGCTTCTCCGTCATATAAGGACTGATATTATAGGGCATCATGCTTTTGCTATTCTAATAGTTGTAGGCAACAGGTTTAAGAATGTGAATGCAGGAGAGATGGAAATCACCTCGAATTTTTGTTGAAAAGCTCGGGATGATTTATGCTGATAGTGTCAATACTAAGGCATTATGGTGGTACAATTTGTCAAGACAAAAATCAGACCGAGTTAAGGTAGAACTGACCCATATCGAAAAACTGATGTTCGTTGCGTTACGCTTTTCTGTACAGAGATGCTGGGGTTGCATAATCGAGTGCCTGATGCAACCGTTGATGATTGTAAAAATCAAAATAGGTCTGAAGAGCCTCACGAACGTCCTTCACACCTTGATAATCATGCAGATAAATCTCTTCATACTTCACCGAGCGCCGCAGGCGTTCGACAAAGATATTGTCCAAGGCACGCCCTCGACCATCCCAACTGATGCGAATGTGATCCTGTCGTTTGACACATACATTGGCTCTGACACAGGTTTGGGGATAAGCTGTTCAATAGAGTACTGAAAGGGCTACCGTGCAAGGAGTCGTTCTTCTAACTTGTTCTCGGTAGAAAAAGGGAGAACTGGTGGCCTTCACAGATGGAACTGTCTCAATTGGTACCTCTGAATGAGGGATTCGAATTGACTCACTTGGAAAGGGGAGATGATTCTCTTCACCTGCATGTCACTTCCACTTCCAGGAGTTGTTTGTGTCCCATGTGCGGTCAACCGTCGAGCCGACTGCACAGTCGATACCGTCGCGTGGTCAAAGACTTGCCCTGTGCCGGTCAACCAGTGCAGTTGATTCTGCATGTGCGCACGTTTTTTGCGACACCGCTGATTGCATGCGAAAGGTCTTCGCCGAACGGCTTGGCCCACTCGTGGCTCCGTGGGCGCAAATGACGACTCGGCTCTGTCAAGCCATTGGTGCCGTTGGACTGGCGAGCTGTGGTCGATTGGGAGCTCGACTAGCCTCCCGTCTAGGGATAGCCACATCGTGGATGACCGTGATTCGGCGGATTATGGCGCTGCCGGCACTGCCTGTCGAGCGGGTTGAGTGTGTTGGCATCGATGATTTCTCGTTTCTTCGCGGCAGAACCTTCGGGACGGTTCTGGTGGACTTGGACTCTCACCACGTCATTGATCTGTTATCAAATCGAGAGACAGAAACGACCATGATGTGGCTGCAAAGCCATCATGAAATTACCCATGTCAGTCGAGATCGCGGTAGCGAATATGCCAGTGCTGCCGCGCAGGGTGCTCCTCAAGCTGTGCAGGTAGCTGATCGCTTCCATGGGGCGAAAAATCTATCCGAAGCCGTGGCTGATCTGCTAGCACGAGTGTTCACCGAACGCAAGGACTCTCCTGAACCAGAGGGTCAAGGACTGGTTGAGGAATGGCGACCAGCCCCCGGAGAGCAGGTCAAGCAGGCCATCTCGACGCATCGAGCCCAGCGGGAGGCCCGCTATCAGCACATCGAACGGGTGCGGAAGCTCGGATTGACGTCTCAGCAAATTGCTCATCAACTGGGCATGAACGACTGGACGGTGCGCCATTGGCTCAAGCGAGGAGTAGCTCCTGATACCAGGCCCAGACGCAAACAGCAGAGTGATTTTGATGCCTATGCACCCTATGTACTCAAACGGTGGCAAGAAGGAGAACACAACGGAACGCGCCTGTGGGAGGAGATTGCCGCTCAGGGGTATCCAGGTTCCCAGCGCATGGTCTATCGTTTCCTCAAGACCCTCAAAACGCAGCAGACAGCAGCTTCCACACTGCCATGTCGCCTTCCTCATTTCTCCCCAACGGCAGTAGTCACGTTGTTTATGCAGCGGGAAGACGCGTTGGAGCAGAGCAAAAGAGACGATCTCGCGGCTTTTCGTCGGGCGGCTCCCTCTCTGGAAACCGCCTACCAGCTGGTTCAAGATTTTCTGACGATGATGCGGCAACGTGAAGGGGAGCGTTTGGACGATTGGCTTGTTCAGGTTCGCGAGAGTCAACTCCCCGAGCTCATGAGTTTCGCCAATGGGGTGGAGCGAGACAAAGATGCAGTTCAAGCCGGAC
>DAOUDD010000221.1:0-29817 GCA_034431765.1 Ktedonobacteraceae bacterium
GAGAAGTCGGGGAAGGCGCTGGTGCCCGGCCAGACGCTCCCAACGAACTGTTCACCGGTCTGGTAGCGACAGAAATAATCGTAGGCAGTGCCTTCAGTGTAGACATCGTAGTTCTGGTCAACTTTTGTGCCTGGATCGAGAATCGTCACCAGGTGAAAGCCCTGCTCATGGAGTCGCTGACTCAAGCGTGCAGGATCGGGGAAGCGCTGCGGGTCCCAGGTAAAGTTTTTGTAGCCATCCATATAGTCGATGTCGAGCCAGAGCGCATCGCAGGGATGCTGCCTCTCGCGAAACATGCTTGCCAACTCACTTAACTGTTGCTCGGACATATAGCTCCAGCGGCACTGATGGTGGCCCAGCGTCCAGCGTGCGGGAAGTGGCATCCGTCCGGTCAGTTCGCTATATTGCCGCTGCACATCTGCTGGAGTCGGGCCTGCAAAGAAGTAGGCGATCAGACTGTCCTCCTCGGTTGTCAGCGTCGCCAGAGTCTCATCAGCCTTTCCCATATCCACATCAATTTTAGCCGTCGAGTCAATCAGCACCCCGGAGCAACGACCACTTTCAACGTGCAGGCTAGTGAAGAAGGGGATGGAAGTGTACATCGACGTCACGCTCTCATCGTGTTGGCCGGGGAAGTCAACGTTCCAGACCGGGAAAGCCTGCCCACGCTTATTCATGTCACCGGTACGTTCTCCGAAGCCGTAGATGCGTTCATTCGGGTTAAGTGTATGATTGAGCCGTAGTTCAGTCTGAGAAAAGGCAAAACGCTGCAGATATGGTTCTAGAACTGCTTTTGCAGTAGCAGCATCTCCTGTTCCACTCCATTGTTCATCGCCTCTAGAAACGATCCAGGAATGGTAGGGGAGCGTTCCTTCCGTCCCTTCGCCTCCGGCACCATCGGCAAGCTGATAGCGTGCGCCATCGAGGGATGTAGCTCGGATAAGTCGGATACGTACAATTTCGGGACCAAGCAGTGTACCCGCGAGAAAAATACCTTCCTGTTCGTTACCGAAGCGCCAGATCTGTTCCTGGCCCTGCTCTTTCACGTAGGTAGAGGAGGTGATGGATGTGAACATGTCTACGCTGTCTCCTTATCTAAATCTAAAAAAATAGACAAATGAGCATGGGAATTGATGAGAGGTTCGATATACTGTCAAGTATACGACAAAAGTGAGGAACGTGGACGAATAGGCAACCCTCTTCTATGAAGAGTGAAAAGGATAAGAAATGTATTTTTTGTAGAGAAGGTGATATAAGATGTCATCTGTTTTGTCATTATAATGATAACCTTCTTCGCCTCATTTTGTTTGTATGAACTTCTTATGTGTAGATGGGCAGTAATCTGTTCCATTGTTTGTCACTTTTACGCTGTTTCACTCGTATACAAGATGGGTAAGCATGCCCTTCATACCTGTAGTGCAATACGAGTAGCGCAAAATATGTAAATGGCGCTTTAGGGATGTAAATATAAAGTAAAGGAGAACATATGAAGATTGCGCATATTGCACCGCCCTGGATAGCTATTCCACCGGAGAATTATGGTGGAACGGAAAACGTCATCTCCAATCTTGTAGAGGAGCAGGTAGCGCAAGGTCATGATGTGACACTGCTTGCACCGGGGGATGCCAGGACAACTGCACGCCTCGTCTCGTTCCTTCCAGAGTCCCTCATAAATGGAGGTGTTCCCTGGGAGGCGCATCTCAAGGCGTATTATCACCAGCATAAGTCGCTTGAATACGTGGATGCACATGGGTTTGACATTGTGCACACACATCTCTCCTCTGCCTCAGACATGTACATCTTTCCTTTAGCGAAAGCCCTTGCCCTAAAAACGCCGCTGGTAACAACGCTGCATAGTCGCTTTCCATTTGATCGTGTGCAGTCGTGGACAGGAGACGCCGATACTCTGTATATGGAGTGGCTGGCGACGGTGCCTATGGTTGCCATAAGTCAGCGTTCCCGTACAGAAGCCCCATATCCGCTCAACTTCGTAGATATTGTGTATCATGGTCTGCCTATGAGCGTGTTTAAGCCGAGCACATCCCAAACGGAGGGATATTTGACCTGGCTGGGCCGGTTTATGCCGGAGAAAGGAGCGCACCTTGCCATCAAGATAGCGCGAGAGGTGGGTATGTCGCTGGTGCTGGCTGGGACGGTTGACAAGCACGTAAAGGAATCTGTGCGCTATTTTGAGGAACAGATTCGACCACAGATAGACGAGCAGAGGGTAAAGTATATCGGCCCGGTCAATACAGAGCAGAAGATAGATTTACTCAGTCGTGCCTATGGATTTCTCAATCCGATAAGCTGGGAAGAGCCGTTCGGTATGGTGATGATAGAGGCGATGGCTGTTGGTTGTCCTGTCATCTCTTTTGCTCGTGGTGCCGCTCCCGAAATTATCGCGCACGGCACAAGCGGCTTCCTGGTACAGAACGAAGCCGAGATGGTGCAGCATGTCGCGCTATTGGAGCAACTGGATCGAGCGAAAGTACGTGATTATGTAGAGCAAAATTTCTCGGCGCGTGTGATGGCAGAGAAATACGTCCATGTCTATCGCAAAGTCATCAGTTCATCGTTATTACAGCGTGCTCTACCGCACATCACATTGAAGACGGCAAAGATTGCAACACCTCAAGCGCCCCATGTGCCCACACCTCAATCTGCAACGCCAACTCCTATCGCAACACCTCTCTCTGTCGGCTCATCGCCATCAGCACCCGCAGTAGCTATTCCCAATCCTGCAAAAATGACTGCTGATGGAGTACAGAAGAGCAAAAGAATGACAACAAGCAGCTCCACACTCGAAAAAGAGTAAATTCATACTCATCATTCAGAAACGATACATTCGTTTCTGAATGTACACGGACTGATTAAGCCAAGTTTGCAGAGGATGCTGTAAGCTGTGTGTAAATCCCAGAATTAAACGGCTCAAGCGCACTTTGTGTGGAAAGCTCTGGCGTAGAAAGAAAGAGCATTGTAGGAAGTGCTTGGGGAAGCCAATTCACCATCTCTCGCTCCTCTTCCAGCGCTGCTGCTCCACACAAAGTGCGCATGAGCCATTGAACTGGTGGAATCTGTATAATTATTGTGGTGGTTCGGTCTCTTTTACATACCGATTTTGCCCCTGTTGCTGCCCAAACAAAGCCCTTGGCTCAACCCGATTGAACCCAAATGGGTCCACGGGAAACGGGCAGTGGTTGAGCCGAATGGACTGCTCACCGCTCGCCAGCTTGCCGAACGGGTCTGTGCCTACTATCGCTGTGCCTCTGAGCCACATTTGACACTTCCTGATTCCGAAAAAGTCCCTTGAGATTGCACTAGTAGGAAAATGATGCCAGAGAAAGAGGTGTTTTGTCCTGTCCATGCGCTGGAAGATCGAACGTCACCACCTGATGTCCAACCTGGCGAAGCAAGGGAGCGACTTTGTCCCAGCACCATTGACCATGCCATCCACCGTGAACGAGTACATATGTGCTCATAATCTAATTCCTTTCCCAGTTATAGTATTCAATTTATCTTTAGCGATGGTGCCCAATGAAGGAGCTGACGATCTGAAAGAACTCATCTTCCTTTTCGTTCTCGATCAGATGGCCGCAGTCCGGAACGGCCACGAACTCGGAGCCGGGGATAGCGTGAGCAATTTCTTGCGAGAGCGGCAAGGGCGTGCAGAAGTCTTGATCGCCGCAGACAACCAGCGTCGGCTGGCGGACCTCGCCGAGTCGCGGAAGTGTATTGTGCGCCACAATCATATCGATGCGCTTGAGAGCGATCTCACGGTCCTTCGGTCCCGTGGGCTGCGCTGCCGCTCGTTCAATCCACGCCGTCACCCGGTCGGGATGCTCGCGCGTGTATTTCGGGGAAAAGAGAAAGAGCGCGTATCCTGAGAAGATGGCGTGCCTATCCCATTCGGCCGCCATCTTACGCCGCACTGCGAACTCGCGCCTACTAAAAGCATCGAAGCGGGCGAACGACGCGACCATCGTGAGGGTGCGGACCGTCTGCGGGTGGTCCAAAGCCATGTACTGCCCGATGGCACCACCGGTCGACGCGCCAATTACGTGCATCGGACCCAAAGCGAGATGCTCGACCAGAGACGCCATGTCGGTGGCGAGTTGCGTCGTCGTGTGCCCTCCTTCGGCATGCGTGGATTGTCCCGTGCCGCGGTGGTCTGGCACAACGACGTAATAGTCTGTTGCGAATCGATCAATCTGGGTGTTCCAGCTCTTGCCTGAACCACCCAGGCCGGACAGCAACAACACTGGAGGATTAGCGGGATCTCCGTAGACCTCGTAATAGAGCGAAATTCCCTGCGTGTTCAGCGTAGCCATAATCGTCTCCTTGTCACTAAAGAAAGCATAACTTGCTTTAGTGGTAGTATACCCGAGAGAGGATAAAAAAGCAAGTAGCACTTGCTTTTTTATCCTCTCTCGGGTATACTACAGCTATGAAGAACCATCCACCCGTCCAGGAAGAAGGGCAGAGAGAAGCAGAGCCGAAGAGACGCCTTGGTGGACGAAGCGCGCGTGTTCAACAGGTCGTGCTCGCAGCCACGCTTGAGCTCTTACGTCAACGGGGCTATGAAGGGATGACGACGAAAGATATTGCCGCGCTCGCCGGCGTCAATGAAGCCTCGCTGTTTCGCCGCTGGGGAACCAAGGCGGCGATAGTAGCGGAAGCGTTACGAGACTATAGCATGCTAGAGACGCCCACGCCAGATACAGGAAGCCTTCAGGGTGATCTGCTCGCACTGCTACGTGGAATCATTGCACGCATCCAGACGCCGTTGGGAGAGGTCATCTCGCAGATTGTCGTGGGTCCTAACAGCCAGCCGGAATTAGAAGAGGTGCGCCTTGCTTATTGGAGAGATCGCCTGAGCAGGGCCGCCGCGATTGTCCAGAGAGCTCAGGCACGGGGAGAACTTTCTGAGGAGGTCGATGCTGACTTTCTCGTGGAAGCGGCGATAGGGCCAATCCTGGCCCGGTCACTAGCCACCAATCGTCCCCTAGATGATCGTCTACCTGAGCAGATTGTCGCATTACTGCTCTTTGGATTGACCGGAAACAATGAGCATGCCGGTGAATGAAAATGGACACTTGCCGGATAGTCGCAACAAACGAACCCAAAGCGACGATAGCTTTTCGTCTCCACGAAACTGAGGGGTATTCCCTCGTTCTGATTAGTCATTAATATACCTCTTGAGCGGTGGCTGCGAATTCTCTGGTGCTGGTCTAGAAACCCGCATCGTTGAGGATCTGATCCTGTTAATAAGCGGTAGGCGGCAGCCACCTGGTGCCGGATACGTTCATCTCAAGTTATGTATTGGTAACCTCCTGGAAATTAGCAGTGAGCATTTTCCAGGTGTTGTCTTCCTGTCCAACGATATAGTAGCCCTGGAAGGTGTGTGTCTCACTTCCTCCATTCGCTGTTTCTTGCGCCTTGAGCGTAACATTCACTTTGTAGGTGCCGTCGTTTTGTAAAGCGAGGCTGCTAATTGTGATAGCATCGGACTGTGTTTTGCTAAAGCCATCTCGAAACTGTGCAAAGGGGTTCTTGCTATGGTAGTCGTTTCCCCAATGCTGGTAGGCGGTCTGGTAATCTTTGTTGTTGATAGCCTGATAGAAGTTTATAATAACGCTCTTCACCTGCTCTTCTACTGTGGGAGTAGGTGTCGAATTTGGCGTGGGGGTAGGTGTCGGTGTAGGGGTGGATGATGCTTGTCCTACTGGAGCGGAAGGGTGAGGTAAGATGTTGTTAAGGAGTTGTGGTCCATAAAGGAAACCTGCAACTGCCAGACCAGCGACCAGGCATAAAAGGAGGGCAATGCTCAATAAGCGCATTCCCATGTTGCGCTGTCCAAAATGTTCTGGCGTAGCTGGAACGAAATGTGTGCTAGCGCTATCAGGTGTCACTCCAGTGTATGGTGGAGGAGGTTGTTGTTGCCGTGCTGGTAACTCGCGGGGAGTTGTTGGTGTATAAACCTGCTCTCCTCTCTGGTCTGAATGAGACCAATTGCTATTACTATTGCTTGTGTGTAGAGGTGACGATGTGGCGATAGGCGGCAATGAGTCAGCAGTTGCAGAAAGCTGTGTTGGCCCTGCAAAAGATGAAGAGAAAGTAGAGCGTGTCTCGACTTCGAGCACAGGTGCAGGTGTTTGTGCTTGTGCAGGTGCCTGAATGACATGGGTTGCAGCGATATCGGGAACAGTGCTCCAGTGGGATGTCACAGGTTGCGCAACAACTTCGCGCAGCGCCTGCGCAAACTCACGAGCAGAGCTATAACGGTCCTCAGGCTTCTTGGCAATAGCTTTGCGTACAACATCATCGAGTGCAGGTGGAAGTGCGGGAACAAGCTGGCTGAGATAGGGTGGAGGTTCAAGGACATGTTTAGTCGCGATAGTAAAGGTTGATTCACCTTGAAAAGGAACGCGGCCAGTCAGCATTTGAAAGAGGACGATGCCGAGTTCGTAGATATCCGCGCGCCCATCGACCGGTCGCTCCTGGATCATCTCAGGAGCCATATATTCAACGGAGCCAAGAAAGTGGCCTGAGCCAGTTAGCGTTACGTCTGCCGGCTCGTTAGGATCGCGTAGAATGCGTGCAATCCCAAAATCAGCCAGAAGTAGGCGTCCATCGGCATGAAAGAGCATATTGCCCGGCTTGATATCGCGGTGCACGATTTTATGTTCATGTGCGTATTGGAGTGCAGAGGCGGTCTGTTCGATGTAGGAAAGGCTCTCTTTTAGAGAGAGCATGCCGCGCCGTTTCAGCAGATCGCGCAAGCTCCCTCCTTTCAGATAGGGCATGACAAGGTAGGCGAGCCCATCCTGCTCACCGTATTCATGAATTGGTAGAATGTGGATATGATCGAGCTGCGCGATAACGTCAGCTTCGCGACGAAAGCGGGCCAGGAACTCTGCATGCTGTTCTTGTGAAAGCTCTACTCGTGGACTGAGAACTTTCACCGCGACTTCTCGTGTAGGGCGAGTTTGTCGTGCGAGAAAGATCATGCCCATACCACCAGCGCCGATGGGCTTTTCAAGGATACATGTCCCAAGTTGTGTACCGATCAGTCGATGCTCTTTGCTATCCATGAGAAACGTTCCTACTTGTCTGCGTTGAAGTTATGCCTGCCATGGCATCAAACCCTTGCCATCTACCCCGACTATGAATTGTCTCTATTGTATCGCTGGAGAGCGGAACACGCAAGCAGATTTACCTCTTTAATAGAGACGAAGCGACGTGCGTAAACGTCTCATTTCTGCTCAAAGACGTTGCTGCCCTGTATCTGTAGGTATGAAGGATACGTAAGGATACGTTATGCTCTTGCCTGCTTGTTATGTTCCACCGAAACACTATACAATGGAAAACAGGAAGAAAGCAATACGGAACGAGAGGGCCATATGTCTCGCGATCTGACACCAACAGATTTTTCTCGGCAGGACGAATCCAATGATCGAGTCTTTTACACTATACCACGTCTAGTTGTTCATATCGACAAGACAGCGATTGCACACATAACAGAAATCATTCGTCGTTATGTGCCTGCGCGCTCGCGCGTTCTTGATCTAATGAGTAGTTACCGTTCACATCTACCGACGGATGTGGCCTATCAGGAAGTGGTAGGGCTGGGGATGAACGCGATGGAGATGCGCGCGAATCCACAATTAACGCGTTTCGTTGTGCACGATCTCAATGCCGATCAGACTTTGCCCTTTGCGGACGAGAGTTTCGATGCGGTGCTGAACTCTGTCTCGGTCCAATATTTGCAGCACCCGGTAGAGGTTTTTCGCGAAGTTGTACGTGTGCTACGGCCAGGAGGAGTGTCGCTCGTCTTTTTCTCTGACAGGATGTTTGCCACGAAAGCGGTACGTATCTGGCGCGAAGGCTCGAATGACGAGCATATTGAACTAGTGCAACTTTACTACACGTTAGCAGGTGGGTATAGCACCGTTGAAGTGGAGCGCTACGAGGATACGCGTGGCTCCTGGTTTCAACGGGGGCATGATCCGCTCTTTGCTGTTATCGCGCGACGCGCTGCGAACAGTTAAGCACTATTGCCTGCGAATGCGCAGCACCGTGCTCTGCCCATTGTCCAGAGCAAGCTTGAGGCCGTCTGCCATCCATGCGGCTCCTGAGCGTACCTGTGTCTGTCCCTCGATCTGGTAGCGTGCCTGTGAGTCAAGACCACGCAGATAGAGAGCTGGAAGTGTGACGGGATTGGGAATATGGACGCGAAAGGCGAAAAGTACACCCTCTTTGCCATCTTTACTCATGTATTGCAGCGCTGAGAAGGCATGCTCCTGTGGGGAGCGCAGGCGGTAGAGATCGCCATCCTGGACTATCGGGCGTAGCTCTTTGTAGAGAGCGATCCAGCGTGCAGCCTCCTGTCGTTGCTCCTCTGTCCAGCGGGCAATGTTGCCGCCGACTCCGAGTACTCCACACATGCTGACGTGGAAGCGGAAGGCGAGCGAGACACGATCCTCTGCTGCATCGGTGACCCAGGCCTCCATCGTTTTTGCTGGGAAAAGCGAGGAAAAACCCTGCTGGATACTCAAGCGTGCAGTTGCCTCCGTGTTGTCGCTGGTCCAGATCTGGTCGGCTAGGCGCAGGATGCCCAGGTCGGCTCGTCCACCGCCACCGGAACAGCTTTGCCATATCACATCTGGATGCAGCTCGCGCAACTTGCCCCATACGCTGTAGAGTCCCTGCACATAGCGCACCCACACTTCACGCGCCTCGCGCCTGGCTGTGGGCCAGCCGGGTTCGCTGACGTTGCGGTTCATATCCCACTTGATGAAGCTAATGTCGTGTTTGGAAAGCAGTTGATCAATATGGTGGATGAGGTAGTCCTGTACATCGGTTCGCGCCAGGTTGAGAATGAGCTGATCGCGCGAAAGGGTACGCTCGCGTGTGGGAAAGTGTAGCACCCAGTCAGGGTGAGCACGATAGAGGTCACTGTCGGGATTGACCATTTCCGGCTCAATCCACAGGCCGAAACGCATACCGAGCGACTGGACACGCTCGATCAGGGGAGAAAGGCCGCGTGGGAACTTTTGCGCATCGGGCCACCAGTCACCCAGGCCAGCTCGATCATGCGCACGTCCATGAAACCAGCCATCGTCCAGCACAAATAGCTCCACGCCCATCTCGGCCGCGATCTCGGCCAGCCGTCCCTGATCCTCTTCATTCACGTTGAAGGCGGTCGCCTCCCAGGAGTTGTAGAGAACAAGGTGAGTTTGATCCCGATGAGGCAGAACTCTTTCGCGAGTATAGTCGTGTAAGGCACGGCTGGCCTGCCCGAAGCCTGCATCTGTATACCCTGCATAACTGCTTGGAGTGACGAAGTTTTCGCCGGACTGGAGCTGCCAGGCCCAGTCCCAGTCGTTGAGTCCGATGCTCACACGGGTAGAGGCGAAGTCGGTTACCTCGATCGCTGCTTTCCAGTTGCCGCTCCATGCCAGTGTGCCAAACCAGACATCACCAGTATCCTCGTCGGCTGCCCCGCGATCAAGGGCAAACCACGGGCTATGGTGGTGGCTCGTTGTGAGACGCCGGCTTTCGAGAACCTTTATGCCTGGTGTTAGCACGTCGCGCCGGATATGCATTTCATCCAGCCAGCGACCAGTGAGGTGCGTCAGGCGATACGTATCACCCTGTGGCAGATGCCATTGTGCCGACCAGAGCCGTTCGAGGAGCATCGGCTCAGTGCCATCGTTGCGCACCTCTACCCAGCGCTCGAATAGATTGTAGGTGGCGTGGACACGATAGTGCAGAATCACCTGTAGCGGGTAGGCTGCATCGCGTAGATGGATCTGCAGGTGGGAGGGATCTTCCGAAACCTGCTCAGCTTTCACAAAACGCAGCACAGTATCGCGCACCCCATCAGCAAAGGTTACTTTGAGACAGGGATCGATATAGGATGTTCCTCCATATGCAGGATATTCTTCCGGTGTGAGGTGGGCCGAACCATTGAACGAGGCCCAGCCACCCGCTGAAGCTGCTGATGGATAATCCTCCCTATACGGGAGGCGTTTTCCCCAATAACGATGTACCAGGCGACCCCGTGTATTTAAGCCAAACGCGTATGCGCTCTGCTCCGTTTCGAGAACCCATGCATGTCCATCAACGTGAATCGGCATTGCGTGCTCCTACTCTAATCAAGAATGTGTCCTCTTTTTAGTTTGTTTTGATAACTGTAGCTTGTTGCTAGAACAAGCGTGGCTGCTCCACTTTTGCTTTCTGCTGGTCAGCATATAGTGGAAGTGGAGGAAGTGAAATCTGTGCAGCTACGCGTCGGTACAGTTCGACGCAGATATCTGGCGAGTGCTCCTCGAAGGGGCAGTGGCAGAAGACGTAGAGCGTCTTGCCCTGCCGAAGCCATGCTGCAAGATGTGCCGCCCACTCATTGAGAAAAGGTTCATTGACCTCCATGCGCGGGTGCCCGATGTAGCGCACAAAAGCGAAATCTGTGGTGATAGCGATATGAAGCGGAAGATCCGGTTTGCGCTCGCGGGCCTGGAGCATCGCTTGCTCATCGGCTGGTCCGGTTCTGATCGGGCGTGTATCCATTACCACGCGTCCTACCTTGTACTGAGCAAGCAACGTATCGAGCGTTGTTGCGTGCTGCTCTGTGTAGAAATCGGGGTGGCGCACCTCGACGGCCAGGCGGACATCGGCTGGCCAGAAGTCTAGAAATGTCTGGAGTTGTGAGAGCTGTGCTGGTGCGAAGGAAGGTGGTAGTTGTAGAAAGATTGGTCCGAGCCGCTCCCCCAGGCCGCGCATCCGCTCGACGAAGAGGAATGTGTTTTCCCTGTTCGTATCGAGTTGTGCAGAGTGGCTGATATCACGCAGAACCTTGGGGCAGAAACGAAATGTCTCCGGCGTCTCCTGGCTCCAACGCTGCACCGTCTCACGCGACGGGAGCGCATAAAATGTAGTGTTGCCCTCGACGCTTGTCAATTTACGACTGTAGAGATGTAAAAAATGGCTGGCCGTCGTATGTTCGGGAAAGAGGGTACCAACCCAGCCTTTGTAGCTCCATAGGGGCGCGCCTATATAAAACATTGTCGTTCTCCTACTCCTTTCCCTGGAGCTGAAGGCAGTCAAGGATTTCCTGGTGCAGCTTCTTGTTCGCGGCAAGGACCAGCGAATATTTATCGGTCAGGTTTGTGATTGGACGCAGGGCTTGTCCGTACTGATCACTGATGACGGCACCGGCCTCAAGGGCGATACTGGCTGAAGCGAGAAATGATTCGCCTGTAAGTTCACCACCGGTATCGATATAAGCATCGTAACCGCCACTGGCAACATAGACAGTATCGATGGCGGAGCTACCGGTACGACGAATCATCTTCAGGGTGGCTTGCTCACTCAGAAAGGTGCGGAGCACGTCTACGCCGCGACCATCCAGGTTTATTCCTGCCACGCAATTGCGCAGACCGGTTGTGGTGCTAGATTGGCAGCGACGCCCATTGCGAAATGCGCCATTTCCGCGCTGCGCCTGGTAGACAGTGCCACTAAAGAGCTCTCCTACCAGTGCCCATTGCACGTTTTCAGGCAGAACAGGCTCATGAATGGGCAGGACCGCAAGAGCGATAGCGGAGGTCATAATGCCGCGCTCAAAGTTGGCTGAACCGTCGATCGGATCAATCACGATGCGATAAGCCGGTTCGTCTGTCGTGCTGAAGGTTGGTCGCTCCTCTGTGATGATCTCAAATCCCAGATTGCTTTCGACCAGGCCGTTGATGATGATATCTTCGGCGTCCCGATCAAATTGCATTGTGACATGTTTGGACGATTTGGCATAGACCTGCTGGCGGTCGTAACGCTCCGATTGTGCATAGACGCGCACCTGGCGGAAGAGCTGCTCAAGAAGTTCTAACATAGCTGTGTGTATCCATCTTTCTCGTATATATATGTACATAGCGTACAAATGTGTGACTCTATAGAATGTCCTGTAAAGCTGGACATAGCTGTACGCGTACGAAAATTCTTTACACTGATTTTCCTGCCTTCACATGCTGCAAGGCAAATGCCGTGTGCTGTTGCTGTGAGAGGAGACGTTGTTGTGTAAGCGTGATTGCTAGCTCACTTTTATCGCACGCGAGCCAGCGTCGTTGCAGGCGTTCGGCTGTGTCGGGCGTTACTCCACTTCCACAAAAGCAGTCCAGAACGAGGTCATCCTTTTCGGAGGAAGCAAGGATAACCCGTTCGAGAAGGGCTGTGGGTTTTTGCGTTGCGTACCCAACGCGCTCAGGGTCTTTTTGATGAAGATGGCTGATATCGCTCCAGACATCACTTAGCGGCATCAGCGTATCTTCATCATAGCTGTAGACGCGCCCTGCAGTACGAATAGTCCAGAGAACGCGTCCCTCTGGTGTCACCTCTTTACGCATGTGATTGCGTTTTTCTCTCCCACGCCGCTTCCCAATGCGCTCACCATGAAAACAATAACGCTCTGATTTGGTATAGAGCAAAAGTGTATCATGTTTGCGGGGATAGTAGCGCTGAGAACGGCCCCCAGAGTGATAATGCCAGATGATCTCGTTTTTGAAACCTGGTCCATCGCCATCTACGCTCCCACCGAAAATCTCGTCAAGCAGCAACTTCGCATAGTGGATAGTGCGCCAATCGAGGTGAATGTAGAGGCTTCCGGTCTGCGCAAGGAGCATATACAAATAGCGGAGCGTCTCGTAGAGCCATTGCAGATATAGATCCAGGTCATTTTTCCAGATATCGGAATAGGCGACCTGCTTGCCACTGTTGAATGTTCGACCAGTCATGAACGGCGGGTCGATATAGATCAGGTCTACCTTGCCGGTGAACTGCGAGCAGAGAGCTGGCAGAAACTGACTTTTGTCTCCAAAGATAAGACGATTATACCAGTTCTCCGCATGTGCAGGAACAGTGGGAAGTGGCTGGGCCTTTTCAGGAGCATAATATTGTACCGTGTGAAGCTGAAAACTGCTCTCGGAAAGAGGGTATTGCTCTGCGCGCTGGGAAGAGAGGGGAGTATGCGGTTGTTTGCCTTTCCAGAATAGCTCTGCCATAAGGATACTCCTACATGCTTCTGCTGGCTTTGCACCTGTTTGTATCTCACTGTATCATACAGCAAAAAAAATAGCTATTATACTGGATCCAGAAATAAGATATACTAAGGCATGATGAGAAAGCAGTATACAAAAGTAGTTCAGAAACTTTTGGAGGAAGAGAAAACCCAGACTCAGATTGCATCCGAGTTTGATATATTAGATTATAGCTATAAGGAAAAACAGAAATGGTTGATAACACAGAAGATGCCGGACACAATCTTGCATTGATTGAAAAAAAGATCCAGTCTACGCTTCGAGCACTACGAGAAAAGCCTCTCGATGCTCTGAGCCTGGAAAGCTATAGGGCTTCCATCAAGCAATCAAGCATGAGGCTATTGACAAGATCCTATGGCTCTATTTATAATTAATAGTAACTTTTGTTACGTTTTGCCAGACGTAGTACAAGCCTATCAATAAAATGGGGAGCATACAAAGATGCGGAGCGAACCTTTCGCTTTCTATCCTACGACGCATTTGATAGCAGGACTGTTCTATATTCTATGATATCCTCCTCAAGAATCCATCCCCCTTTTTTATCTGCATCGTCTACCCTTCTAGAAGAAGAGTACTTTCAGCAGGTATTCTTTTGCGTGTTTAGAAGGTTGGATATGCTTCCCTGCTCACATGATTACCTCTTCAAAGTTCAACAGTATATCAGCATGTGCTTACGAGAGGTTTTTCGGAAAGGCAACGTATTTTTATACAAGGAAAAGCTGCTAGAGACTGTATGCGTTAGAAATAGAGGAGGCTCACTTCGGTTAGAGTGGGCTGGAGGAGAAGCGAGCGCATAACGTACACTCGATTATACGGAAGCTTGAGGGCGTGGCACGAGCTGGAGGCACAGCAGAAATTTCCTGGAGGGAGGATCGTAGTTAGATTTTATGCGAAAACCAAAGCCGCTTGAACGCGGCTGTGCTTTGCACTCAGGTTTTCAATAAGCAGTTGTTTATTTGTAGCAACGAAAGGAAGGTGTGGTGTACAAATGCATCGAAAAACAAGAATAAAGGCATTCTACCTGACAAGCCTACTGTGCTTGTTTGCGCTTTTGCTTGCCGCCTGTGGTGGAAGCACAGCGCCAGGTAACAGCAATTCAGGCAACCAGCCCGAAGCCGCATCCCCCGACAAGCAAGTCCTGCGGCAAATAAGTGAGACAGGTGACTTTGATACACTTGATCCAGCTCTCACTAATACCAACGGCGATCCCATTAACATTCTTTTCACTGGTCTAGTTGCTCCCAGAGCTGATGGTACAATTGTAGATCAGCTTGCATCCTCTCACGATGTTTCGGCAGATGGGCTGACATATACGTTCAAGCTAAAGCCGAATCTCAAGTTTAGTGATGGTACTCCATTAACGGCCGATGATGTCGCCTACAGTATCAACCGCACTATTCTCCCCGCAACAAAATCTAATGTAAGCGGGTATCTGCAACTGATCAAGGACTTTGACCAGGTGAACAGTGGCAAACTTCCGACCTTGATCGGTGATAGCCTGATTGTGAAAGATCCTCAGACAATTTCGATTGTGATCAGTAAGCCCGCCGCGTATTTCCTGCAAGCACTTGCCTATCCTACATCTTATGTTGTGGAGAAGAAGATAGTTGAGAAATATGGTGGTGCGTGGACTGATCACCTGAACGAGGGTGGTGGTGACGGTCCTTTCAAAGTACAGAGCTATAGTCATACGGCTGGCCTGGTACTTGTTCCCAATACTAATTATTATGGAGCACAGCCCAAGCTGCAAAAGATGCAGTACGCCTTTGGTAATGATAGGGATGCGAACTACAATTCTTTTAAGGCGGGCCAGTACGATATTACAGGTGTTCCACCCAGCCAGGATGAGATCGCCAAAAAGCAACCGGGATATCAGCTTACTCCTGCTCTGGCAAGTAGATTTATTGGGATGAACTACCTGGCGAAGCCATTGGATAACATCAAGATTCGCCAGGCACTTGCGCTTGCTATTAATAAAGATCTGGTGATAAGGCACATCATCGGTCCAAATGTCACACCCAGCAATCACATCGTGCCTAAAGGTATTCCGGGCTATAACTCAAATTTAAAAGGGCCGGCTGGTGTAGCGGGAACGAGCGGTGATCAGGCAAAGGCGAAACAACTCTTGCAGCAAGGCTTGCAGGAAGGGGGCTATAGCGGAGTCGATAAGTTACCCTCTATCAGCCTGACTTACTCCGTCAACTATAAAGCGGGTGCGGATACCATGACCGCGATTGCTGATGAATGGAAGCAGGTCCTTGGCATCTCTGTTAAACTTGTCGGTGTGCAGGGCAACGATCTGGTCAAGCAAGAGGGAGCTACTGTCGGGCATGAAGGACCGTTGCAGATGTGGTATGGCATCTGGAATGCAGACTATCCTGATCCGCAGGACTGGCTGACACTTTTCTTCGGCAAGGGGAGTGATCACAATACCTTCAACTACGGTCAGAACAGCTCGACCGACGCGGTGCAGCAGCAGGCGGTGCAGGATCAGATGGCCAGGGCAGATGGCGAGAAGGACCAGGCGACTCGCTTCAAGCTTTATAACGATGCTGAACAGAAGATTGTTGATAGCGTAGGCTGGATTACCACCTATCAAACAGTGTTTATTAGCCAGATCAATCCCAAGCTGCAAAACTACAAAACTCCTCCGTTAGGATTTCTAGCCACTGATGATTGGAGCAAAGTGTACTTCTCGAAGTAGACGAAGGACGTTCTAGACGGAGCTGAAAGTGACTTTCAAGGAGCTTTCAGCTCATTACAAAAGAAGGTGGAGGAGAGGATGAGAGCAGTGTGTCAGCATATCAAACACATCGTGTAGGGAGTGGGCCTGGCCCCAATACATTTCACTTTGCACGAGGGGAGAGAAGCGCGTAGGGGAGGGCCTAGTACTCTTTGTGCCCTCTCGCGTGTAGGGGCACATGGGTGAACCCTTGCACATCTCGACACGGGCGACCGCAAGGGTCGCACCCTACGCGCTTCTGCAAAAAATCTCTACTGGTAAGGGCAAGCGCGCTCCGTATGTGTAAATGTTATTAGCTGCGTGCTCTACTGCTCCTCTCTCTTCTCAAGAGAGCGTCTTGGCGAAGGAAAGAGAGCTAGAGACTATGACACAATTTCTGATAAAGCGCTTCATAGGATTGATTGTAATTGTCCTATGTGTCACATTTATCACCTTTATTTTAGGATACCTTGCTCCCAGCGATCCCATAAGAGAGATGATGGGAGATCGTTTCAACCTGCAACTCTGGATGCAGCTCCGCCATACCTATGGGTTTGACCTGCCCTGGTATCAGCAGTACTGGAATTTTCTCGGACGCCTGGCGAAATTCGACCTGGGTACCTCGTTTCATCCACAGCAACGTGCCGTCTGGGATATCATCAAAGATGGTGTGCCAATCTCCGTTGAACTCGCCTTCTGGGGAACGCTGGTCACGCTGGTATTAGGTATTCCGGTAGGCATCTGGTCGGCGCTCAAGGCGAATACGTGGATTGACACACTCAACATGGGCTTTGCGCTCGTTGTATACGCGCTGCCTGCGTTTATCCTTGCCGTCTTCGCACAGGTAGCAGTACTATGGGTCAATAATGCAGGGATTAGCTGGCCGGTTACGGGTTGGGGCACTCCCTGGCAGTATACCTGGGACGATATACAGCACAAGCTGGTACCGATTCTCACCTTCGGGGCAGCGGGTTATGCCTACTACGCACGCCTGACACGCACCACTGTGCTAGAAGTACTACGGCAGGACTATATCCGTACCGCGCGGGCAAAAGGACTACGAGAGCGCCTCGTCGTGTATCGGCATGCATTGCGCAATGCCCTTATTCCCCTGGTCACAGTTGTTGGCTTACTACTCGGCTTGCTGGTCACAGGCTCCTTTTTCATTGAACGTGTCTTCAATATTCAGGGTATTGCCAGTATCACCGTAAACTCTGTCTTTGAGCGAAACTACCCTGTTATCCAGGCAACATCGTTGATGATTGCTATTGGCGTGGTTATAGGGAATTTGATATCGGATATTCTCTATAGTATCGTTGATCCACGCATCCGTACTGAATAGCGCACTCCCTGCTGCTATGCTCTATTGAAACACTTTGTTAAGAAATTGAGAGAGGAGGCGAGATGGATACACAAGACAACAATCAAGAGATATCCAGTACAACTACACCTGTAAATAGAAATGCGCAACCATTTTCGCCCGAAGATGGGCGTGTGCACGCTGACATGCCTGCACACGAAAACACTGCCGGTACTCCCGAACTGACAGTACAGAACAGGCTCTCTGTAGCTGCACCTGGTGCACAACACCTGCCAGAAAGCGGCTCGCTGGGTGATACAACAAATGCGGCCGCATCCCTGGTAGTCCTGGAGCAGCACCTTACGGAGGTGCAGACGTCAGGAGCGCCGGATAGAGAGTCGAAGAAGGAAAAAGATCCGCCGAGTCCCTTTCGCGAGTCGTTAGCACGTTTTCGGCGTGATAAGCGTGCCATGATTAGCGTAGGCGTTTTGCTCTTTCTCATTCTTGTCGCGCTGATTGGTCCACCGATTTATAAGAATATTGGTGGGACCTATGTGAGTGATCTGGGCAATACAATTGGTCCGAACGTGTATCACAGCTATGACCATAAGGAGCTGACTCAACAAAATCAGGGACCTTCAGCCCGTTACTGGCTTGGGACGGACGTGCTCGGCCAGGACCTGTTGGCACGTCTGATGCAAGGCTTGCTCATCTCGCTTAGCGTGGCATTTCTGGTTGAGGTGGTGGATGTCGTGCTCGGTGTCACGATAGGCGTGCTAGCAGGTTACTATGGAGGCTGGATCGACCTGCTCCTGGCGCGTTTTACCGATCTCGTCTTTGCCTTTCCTGGCCTACTCTTTGTCATCCTGCTCACTGGTATCTTTGGGCAGAGCGCGAGCGACTATTTTGCAAGCTTGCCAGTAGTTGGTCCACTGCTCGGAAATGGCAATGCCCCGCTTGTAATTGTCTCTTTGGCTCTCGCCTTTGTCACCTGGCCGTTAATGGCGCGTTTTGTACGCGGTCAAACATTACAACTCAAGCAGCAGCAATTTATTGAGGCGGCACGTACGGCGGGAACAAAAGATACACGCATCATCTGGCGGCACATTATTCCCAATCTCTTCAGCATCGTTTTTATCTCCTCCACCCTGAATGTGGCCGGTACTATTATCGGTGAGTCAGGACTGAGCTTGCTTGGCCTGGGCGTGCGCCCTCCCGGTTCCAGTCTGGGCTTGATGATCGCCGATGGTGCTGATACGCTGCAGATTCACCCTTGGAATGTGCTCTTCCCGACGCTGATCCTTACTATCATCGTCCTATCCGTCTCTTTTATTGGAGATGGCTTGCGTGACGCCTTTGACCCGCGCTCATAACCTCTCTCCAACCCAATTTCAGCCTATTTGGAACGGGAAAAATGGCTAGAAAAATGTGAGAGATATCTAACTGATGACGTTCATGTTATAATGGTGGAGAAAAATTTCCTTTGCCATTATAACGTCACAGGAGATGTTTTGTGCGGACATATATTTTATTGATGCGGCGACTAGGCTTACTTCTGCTCGTCCTGCTGCTCCTTTCAGCATGTGGAGGCACTCAAGGTACTATTCCACGTGGTATTCCCGATCGTGGAAACGGTACGCCAGCAGTAGCGGGTGCAAAAAATAGCAATTCCGTCTATGCATTTGTACGTAATAATCAATTGTTGCTCTCAACAAATGGGCAGGATCTGACACCGGTAACGAACTTTACCTATGGAAATCAGGTGCTTGCGGTCTGGCAAGCACCTGCATGGGCACCTGGGAATCGTTCAATTGCGTTCGTAATGAGCGCGTATCCTCCTGGTATTGGCGGCGGCGGCTGTCCCGGACCCGATTATAACCAGGGGAACCTGTATGTCTTAGATGTGGCAAGCAGGCAAATACTCCGCGTTGGCTTTACAGGAAGCGAGCGAGCAAGCAATAATGACGTAGGGATTGGGAAGTGGAAGGATGTTTTCTGGGAAGATGCTACGCATTTGCTTGGCTGGTATACTGGTGGTGGAACAGGTGCAGCAACCTCAGCGGCCCCCGGTCTCTACCGGTATGACCTGACGACGCAAAAAACGCAGTCTGTGCTCTCTCTCTCTAATTTAGGTGGACAGAGTACAGCAAGTGGGAACAGTGGACCGCAAATTCTGTCGGTGCGCTACGCGAATGGTCAGCTTTTTTACGAACGAGTCGATCAACCAAATACAGCACAGTCGCAGATTGCGCTCTATAGTCATTCACTGCTCCACCCAGAGCAACAGAGCACGAAAGTGCTCGACGTAGGCACTGAAGGATGGTGTAACATATCAATCGATGGGACATCGACGCCAGCTCCATATGTGTTTCCTGGTTGGGATGTCTCAAGAGATGGTGGGCAGGTGGCGGTGCAGATGCTCAATGGGAAGGTGCAGGTGCTGAATTTACAGAGCAAGGCAACAACCGACGTGTTCACGCAGGTGCCCGCTCAAGTGCTGGGACAGGATATCCGTGTAAGCTGGAGTCCGAATAATCAAGCTCTCGTGCTCTATCAGCAAAATGGTGTACAGCAGCCAGCCGGACCCTACGCAATCTCTCTGGCTCATCCTGAGGAGCTTCGGCAGTATACGCCGAATAGTGGAGGAAACATCTCCTGGCGTGCCGATAGCGGTGCATTTGCCTTACAGAAGGGCGATCCGTTCGCGCAGACGAGTAACGCTCCGCCCGATGTCTATTCCTTCAGGCTTGATACGGACCAGGGGCAGGTTCTGGTAGCGGATGCCTCATCATTCAGTTGGGGAAGGTAATAGCGACGCCGTTGGGAAATGAGAAGGGGAGGGGGAACGGGGAGAAAACCGAACGCTCTGGGGGCTTTGAAGACGCTGCCCCTCTCCCTGGCGCTCAAGCGCGAGGATTTTCCCAACGGAGTCAATAGCCTTCCCTGTATAGAGTATAGAAAAACTTTTGCTCGAAAAGGATAAGAAAACACTATGCAACCCTTTCTCTGGAGTATGCTGAGCATTGCCGCGTATGTTGGCGGCATGATCATTCTCATCCGTGTGACACCGCGTCTCATTCTGCGCTCATACGAAGAGGGCTGGTTTATGGGCTTTGCAGCTCTGGATATTCTTGGTGCATTACTCGCCTTTGGTGCAATCGTTATTATGCTTGCGGCCTCGAACGGTGCTGTGTTGGTCAAAGTATTTGACTTTGTCCTGCTGCTCGGCATCTTGTTGGTGGCGCTGCGCCTGGCCTTCTTTAGCCTGCGTGCCTATATTCCAGGTGCGTACCGCGTTTCACGAATTGGCGTGGCAGTGTTCTCGCTCTTCCTGGTCACCGCTTCCGTCTACTATATGATTCAGCTCTTTGTAGCGTAGAGGAGCTAGCACGTGTTGGACAGATTTTTCAGGCCATCGATGAAAATGCGCAAGAGGCGTGCGAAGCTCTGATCCAGGTCAAGTGGCATGCCAAAGCCCCCAGTAATCTCCAGCGAGACGAAGCCATCGACAATGCTACGCAATCCACGCACCGCATGTAGTGCATCCTCTTGTGAAAGCCGGTAGGAAGCAAGTATCTCCAGCATGATCTCGATTATTTCTTGTGCCAGCGCTTGTGACTCGCTATCGTTTGCGGCGGGTGGGTATTGCGAGAGACGGTAGATCCCTGGGTGTTCTTTAGCATAGGTGCGGTAAGTGGTAGCGAGAGAGACAATTGCATCGTCACCTGCTTTGCCTACCGTAGCGCGTGTAAAGCGCGCCAGCATCTCTCGTTTGCTATACAGTGCCAGCTCATGCCGCAGTTCTGTCATCCCCGAAATATGATTGTAGAGAGAGGGAGTACGTATGCTCAGCTTATCGGCAAGCAGTGCGAGCGTGAGATTCTCTATTCCTTCGCGATCAATAAGCTCTGCTGCCGTCTGCACGACAGCAGAGCGATCTAGATTAGCTTTACGCGGCATGAGCGCTCTGCCTCTCAAGCTCTTGCTCCAGAGTAGCAATCGCAGCATCCATCTCAGCCAGAGGATTGGTCAGGACGCGGCCATGTCCAACTGCGAACTGTGACGGTTCAAGTGCGCGCAGGCGATGAGCACTCTCCAGAGCAGTCGGCTTATGCCACGTCGCGAGTGCTGGCAGAGGAAAGAGCGGCTTGACTGTGCCTGCAACAGCAACTCCACCCTGTGTTTGAAAAGCATCACCAGCAATCAGTGTACCATCGCGTAGATCAAAAAACGCAACGTGTCCAGGTGTATGGCCTGGTGATGCGATCACTTCGAGCGAACCGACGTGATCACCGGCTTGAAGCATGCGTGTTGGTTGTGTTTTGCACGTCATATAGCTACCACGCAATTTTGCCTGCGGTTCATTCGCATCCAGGCTCTTATCACCTCTCAGGAGGCGTGCATCACGTGCACTGATGACTACCTCTGCCTGTGGAAACGCTGTGTGAAGAGCGTCAAGAGAGCCGACGTGATCGCCATGAGCATGCGTAAGGGCAATACGCACGATTGGTAGACCATACTTCTGAGCAGCTTGCAGAATCGCAGGAGCGCTCCCTGGTAATCCTGTATCGATCAACGTAAAGCCGTCATCCTCGCGTACCAGGTAGCAGTTGAAGACGCCGAGGCGCGTCAATTGGATCATGTAATCTCCGTAGGTCGTTGTTTTCATGAGGTGTTCCGCTTTCTTTTCTCCCCCTTGAGGAGGAATGCCTTTATCGTTGTTTGAAAACTAACCATATTTGTTTAATGCTAATGATATTAATTTTATACTAATGTAATTAGTTTTGTCAAGGGGAAGATATGTTCGGGCCAGAACTTTGGGTTTTTGGAGGGGGTGTGGAAGGGGAATGTGAGTGCGTTGTCATCGACGGAAGCGATAGATGGAGTTTCACAAATTGTTGCGGGTATGGAAAAGCTGCCATGTGAAAGAAATGGCGAGCAGGAGTGCAGGACGACGGAGACGGACGTGCCAAGGCTGGTCCCTCTTAGGGTCAGCACTCATGGCGGCCGTTTCGTTTGGAGCACTACCCGTTGCTTTCCTTAGAAATCTAAGTGGCGACTCGTGCGATCATAAGAAAGCTTGGAAATTTTGAAACTCTTCTCTGCGATGAAACGTGCTAGATAACAGGTATGGTTGAGAATAGCAGAAGAAGGAGTTTATATGCGAGATAAACCGCAAGAATCTATTGATGATGATTTATCAGCTCAAGATGATATTGATGAAATTTTCTCTCACTTAGAGCACTTTGAGCCGCCAGTAGATTTTGTAGATCGTGTTATGGATGCCATTGCACGTTTACCACTCCCACAAATTCCTCCGTTAGACTCCCCTGTAGTCCTTCAGGATGCTGATAATGAGCCGGAGCTGACTGTGCAACGAAAAGATCTTCAGCCTTCGTAGACGATACACTTTTCGAGGTAATTCTCTTTGCGCCCCCTCTTTTTCCCAAAAAAAGCAGAGCCATGGCTTCGTTCCTTCTTTTGTAAGGGAACGAAGACACGGCCTGCATATGATGATACCTGTATTGCGATATTAGATTAGAGACGTTTTGTATCCTCTGATGAGATATGCTACGTCGCTATCAAGCGATCTGATCGCTGAGCTTTCCTTGTGAAACCAGCCAGCGGACAAACTCAAGGCGGCGATGTGCTACCTGGTTGCGGCTCTTCTCGCGCTCGGTATGTTCCAGGCGCAGCTTACTTAACAGAAGCACTTCATGTTCGGCGAATCCACCCTTACGGAGAATATCACGTTCTTCCTTCATAGAAGCCCCCTTCTGACTAAAAACAACTAGGAATTGCTGAGTGGTAGCATGCGCTTCACACGCTTGAGTAGTGTTTGCATCGGGTATGGTTTCGGCAAATGGTCGAGTGTTCCACGAGTTTCGCCACAATTGTGAATATACGCGCGTATAGTGAGAAGTGAACTGGTGGTGATAAGAACGGGGATGGAGGTGATGGTACGGAGCGTCTCAAAGACCTCCCAGCCGCTCAAATGCCCTGTCAGTTCCAGGTCAAGCACTACAAGGTCGGGTAGAGCAGAGTGAAGTGCTGTAAGAGCTTGTTCGCCACTGGGGAGTGTCGAGACACTGTACCCGTGGGCTGTAAGCACTTCAACTTCCAGGGTGGCAAGTGTGGGATCGTCTTCGACCACCAGGATATGTTGTGCGGGGCGTCGCCTTTCACGTGGTTGCACAGAAGAAGGAAACGTTGATTGGGTAGATTCCTCTCCTCCATACAACGATTCTATATTGCCGTTGTCCGGCGCTCTGTGCTCAGCGCTTTCATTCATGGTCGAACCTCTAATATTTGTTCTTAACCATTGCACTGGCTGCATAGAGATGTGTCGCCGGGCGACGTTGAGAGCTTCTACTCTCATCTCTACCCCAAGTATACCCGATCCATTGTGATATTCTCGTGAAGATGCATGCCACAGTGTGAAAATTGTGTGAAATTCTAGGAGGGAGTGGACGTTTCTGACGTATCAGGTGCGGGTACATAGTAACCAACGCCAAGTTCGTTGCGCAAAAATTGTGGCTGTGCTGGATCGGGTTCGAGCTTGCGGCGCAGGTGGCGAATAAAGGTGCGTAGATAGGTGTTTTCACCGCTGTAATCCGGTCCCCAGACGCGCTGCAGCAGCTCACGATGCGTAAGCACCTTGCCAGCATGGCGTGTGAGTTCACACAGCAGGTCGTATTCGGTTGGCGTCAGATGCACCTCCTGCCCTCCTGAGCGAACGGAGCGGTGCGCGAAATCGACGAGCAGACCGTTCTCTCCTCCGCTGCGATAGGTGGTGCGCTGACTCTCCCCTAGAGTAAGGCTATTGCGTAATCGTTCAGTTTCATCGGCGCGGCGCAATGCGACGCGTACACGGGCGAGCAGTTCATTCAGGCTGAACGGCTTGGTCAGGTAGTCGTCAGCTCCCTCGTCAAGCGCTTTGATCTTCACAGGTTCTTCATCATGGGCAGAGAGGATGATTACCGGCGCACCGCTCCACTCGCGCAATCGGCGCAGAAACTCCAGTCCATCGAGCGTGGGGAGCGAGAGATCGAGCAGGACCAGGTGCGGCTGAAAGATTGCGGCCAGGTCTATCGCCTGTGCACCATCACGCACTGCCTGGACATGGAAGCTTCGCGCCTTGAGTTGTGCAAGGAGAAATGTGCGCATCTGTGGATCGTCTTCCACGCACAGAATTCGCACCTTCTTGTCATTGCTGGTCATACGCACCTCTTTCTTTCAGGCTCGTTCTCCTGTCCCCGCGCGGCTCTCCATCCTTCTGTAGCCGCCCTTCCGTCATCTTTTTAGACTGACCTGTTCTTCTGGGTTCCTGAGCGTCTTTAAAAACAGGCAGGGTAAAGGAGAAGCTTGCCCCCTGACCAGGGCTACTGCTGACAGTCAACGAACTGCCGTGTGCTTCCATGATACCGCGACTGATATAGAGTCCCAGTCCAGTCGCCGAACTCCAGCGTGTACTCCTCTCGCGATGTGGACGTTGCGGTTGACCTGGGCGATTACGTGAGGGACGGCTTAACGCGGCAAAGGTGCTGAAGCGAGTAAAAAGGGCCGCTTGCTGCTCGGAAGTGATGCCCGGTCCACGATCAGTAACGCTGATCCGCACCACTTCGGGAGATGGGGAAGGGGATGTGCTCGGCTCAAAAAGGGCCGCTGCTGTAAGCTGAACCGTGTCCCCTTCAGGGGCATAGCGAAAGGCGTTGCTCAGCAGATTGGTCAGGACACGAATGATCAGCTCATAATCGCCTCGTACGGTTGGTAGCTCTGGCTCGATCTGGAGCTGAAGTGTGCGTTGTGAGGTCTGGATAAGTGCTTGCAAGCGATCCTGGAGATCCTCAAAAAGTTCCGGTAGGAGGATCGGCTCAAGTCCCAGCCGTAGTGCACCCGCTTCGACACGCGAGGCATCGAGAAACTGATTGATCATGCCGACCAGCCGTTCGACCTGTTCATCTGCCGTCTGCAAAAAGTCATATTGCTCCTCAATCGACCAGTGCAGATCGCGCGCGAGCAATGCGCTCAGGTGGGCACGGATGTTGGCGAGCGGCGTTTTCAGCTCATGCGCCATCGTTGTAAAGAAGTCCTCGCGTGCGTGCTGCAGCAGTTCCATGCGTTTGCTGATCAGCTCGCGAGCCTCTTGAGAGCGTTGCAGCGCCTCGTTGCGTTGCTGTAATTCGAGTGTGCGTGCCACAACCTCAGCCTCAATACGCTCACGTGCTGCAGCCTCCTGCTGAGCATGATGGCTGGCGGCCTGGGCTAAGCGATCAATGTCGCGGAAGAGACGTGCATTCTGGATCGCCAGCCCTGCCTGCTGCGCGAAGCGTTCCAGGAGTTGAACCTCTTCGATTGGAAAGCCGCGTGGCCGACGATGATAGACCTCAATGGTACCCAGGATAGGATCGAGTGTATGAGCAGAACTATCAGGCAGAGGCCGTGGAGCCGTTTCGGGGCGTGGATCAAAGATGGGCACACAGAGCACAGAGCCGGGAGGGCAGGTTGCTCCCTTATCGTCAAGTAGTGGAAAGACAAGTTCTGGCGCGAGTCGCGTGTCAGGCAGGATAAGCGTATGCCCTTCCTGAATGACGCGTCCCAACAGCACGTGTTGGTCTACCTGGGGATGCCAGCTTTGAGAATCGGGATGAATCCCCTTCTGGGCTGCGATGCTTGCCGTGCGCCGAACAGCGTTAGGGAGAGGAGACTTCTCAGCATCGGGTGTTGGATCGAGCAAAAAAATTGCGCAACGTCGTGACCCCACCATCTCGTACAGTACCTGAAGAATGCGGTCAAGCACAAGGTGGAGCGAAGAGGGGCCTGCGATTGCAGAAGAGATAGAGTGAATAGCGTTCACATGCAGGCGGGAGCGTACGGTTTCGGTAACATCCTCAAGTGTAACGAGGAGAGTAGGACCACTTGCATTTGCAGTGGGCACAAGGTTTGTTTGCCTCGTGGATAGACTATCGGGGAGCCGCTCGATAACGACGCGCCAGTAGGTGCGACCACGTGTTTGCAGGAAGCCCTCGTAGGGGATCTCGTCGTGTTGCACACGCTCGCCACTCTGGGCAACGTGGCGTAGAAGAGGCAGGACAAGCGGGTGTAGCTCGGCCGGGAGAAGTGTGCTCACGTGCTCACCGAGCACCTCACAGGTATTCCATGGTGCGCTTAGAAGCGTGTGCAGGTAGCAATTGATGTAGTCAATACGCAGGCTCACGCCGTCAATTGTTGCGACGCCGACAGACACATTCCCCAGAATATGCTCAAGTAGCTCTATTCGTCCTTGCACCATAGCGTGTGTTTCTAGCTCTACCATAGAATATGACTTGTGCTACTATTATAGCCTTTGGCCAGGAAACTGTCACGCTCTATAAGAGCAGCATACAGGATCTTGACATTGCACAAAAAAACCAGGTAGTATGCTGTCAGAGCGAGAAGAAGCACGCTTCTAAAGCCTTGCTATGAGAAAGGTTGCAGATGCAGCGTATGGTCGTTAAGTTCATACATAAGTACGGCTTCCGTACCCGCTGCTGTGGGCATTGCACTCCGCTGAGCCCGGCCCACGGCGGTAGTATGCCCTTTTTCAGGTCCGAGAGGGGAAGCTAAGCTCTTCACAGCGCATTCTGAAAAACGAGGCCGTGGGTGATCTCTGCATCGCCTACGGCCTTTGTACTTTCCCAAGACGAAAGAACCCGTGAGGCGAGCGTGCCAACTGCCTGCCCATGGTTTCTCTAGCTCTTTTGGCATGTTCCCTCACCTAGAGAATGAAAGGGACAAGAGCATGGAACAAACAAAAGAGCATCAGATATCTCTCCCAGCACACCCAATTCTCAATATCATTGGAGACAAAGTAGCGCTGGGTCCCTGGGAATACAACCACGCTGCACAGCGAGCTTATGCCAAAGCTGGTTTTCGAGAAATTGGGAGACGACGACAGGCGAAGTTCATGGGCGGGAAACTGTGGGATATTGTCTATATGGATTGTCTTGCCACAGAGTTTGTCAGTCCCGTCCTCAATCAGGTCCTGATGCCTGATGAACAGCGCTTCCAGGCAGAGCAAAAAACAGGCGAAAAGAAACACTCGTAAAATGTATTCTGCCCCTCTCTTCTCTCGTTTGCGAAGTGGAAGAGAGGAGCGGAAGAGAACGCACAACTGAAGCATCATACTACTGTTGAGCCAAGCGACCGGCTCGTGAAGCGCGGGTTTGTGAGGCGGCATCGTGACGAGGAGGATATAGCAGATCACAGCTTTCTATTTGTCTCATTCCGAGAAATTTGCTATGATGCAGGAAATAGTTTGTTGGAATCGAGGAATTAACAGATGGATTTACGGGGAAAGCGTGTGCTGGTAATGGGGCTGGGCCTGCAAGGGTCGGGCATCGCCTCAGCACGCTACGTCGCTCAGCAGGGAGCGCTTGTGCGTGTGACCGATATGAAGTCAGCAGAGGTACTGGCTCCCAGTATCAAAGCGTTGACTGGTTTGCCAATAGAGTTTGTGTTGGGAGAGCATCGTGAGGAGGATTTTCGCTGGGCACAGGTCGTCATTCGTAATCCAGGCGTGCCACGTAACTCACCCTACTTACAACTGGCGCGCGAACACGGTGCACAGATCGAGATGGAGAGCGCACTTTTTGCCCTCGCCTGTCCTGGGCGTATGATTGGCATCACAGGAACCCGTGGCAAGACAACGACGACAAGCCTCCTCTATGAGATACTGCGTGCCAGTGGTGCCGATACAGTTATTGGTGGCAATGTCGCAGGTGTCGAGACCCTCTCACTTTTGCCGCAAATTCATCCCGATACCCAGGTTGTGCTGGAACTCTCTAGTTGGCAGCTCGAAGGTTTTGCGCCACATCGCATCAGTCCATCCGTCTCGGTCATGACCAACGTCTACCCCGATCATCTCAATACCTACAGTGGAATGGAAGAGTATGCTGAGGCCAAAGCAAACATTTTCCGTTATCAGCATGCTGAAGATATTTCCGTCTTCAACTACGATAACCCCTGGACACGTCGTTTTGGAGAAGAGGCACCGGGACGGACCTGGTTTACCAGCCTGGAGCGCGGTGGCAGTTTTGCACGCGGCTCAGAAGGAGTAGAGCCGTTTATCTTTCAGGACACACCACTGGCTGGCCGGCATAACCTGGAAAATATTCTCCTTGCAACCACGACTGCTCGCTTGCTCGGCGTAGCAGACGATATCATTGCTCAAACCGTGCAGCGTTTTTCCGGTGTACCGCACCGTCTGGCTGATGTACGGACCCTACGAAGTGTGCGTTTCGTGAACGATAGCACAAGCACCACGCCCATTGCGGGGAGGGTAGCGCTGGAAGCTTTTAACTCCCCCATTGTGCTCGTCGCGGGCGGCAATACCAAGTATCTGCCACTAGAGGGCTGGCCGGAGCGCATCATCCAGCGCTGTCACGATGTTGTCTTGCTCGCAGGCAATGGCACCGACGAACTCCTGCCTGCATTGGAGGAAGAGGTGCGTCGTCAGGGAGTGAGCGATCCTGTCCGTGGTGTCTTCAGCGACTTCCACAAAGCGCTGGATACTGCCGTCTCCCTGACACGTCCAGGTGATGTGCTGCTCTTCTCCCCTGGCTTTACCAGCTTCGGCATGTTTGCCAACGAGTTCGAGCGTGGCGACAGCTTCGTCGCCTACGTCCAGGCATTGTAGCGCAGGCTACATGCTACTTCTTATAGCCACCATACACAGCATGTCCAGCACGCATCCAGTAGCAATCAACGTTGCTCAAGCCAGCATCGTGGAGCCAGAGCAGTTGCTCACTGAGGAGCGAGGGCTGGTCGAGGGTCTGATCGGTGCCGTAGTCGTAGCGAAAATAGTTCCATTCTAGCTCTTGAAAGCGCGCAAAGCCGCTCAAATCACCGCGAATCTGCATGCTCTGTTGCCGTACAATCTCGTCATACTGCTGCGCAAAAAGCTCGGCGACTTGCTGACTTGCGGGCTGAATAATATCCACGAGCAACAGTGCTCCCCCTGATTCTAACCTCGCGGCAATATCCTCGAAGAGCTGGCGTTTTCCTTCGCCTGAGAGGTGGTGTACACAGAGCGACGAGAGCACACCGCGCAAGGGCGTGGGCAGGTGGGAGCGCCAGTCCTGCGCTGAGATATCGAACTGGCGCACCGTTACGCGTTCGCCAAAGCGTGCCAGCTTCTCGCGCAAGTGTTGCAACATCACCTCAGACCCATCCAGTGCGAGATAGTGAGCGTTGGGAAAGTGCTCAAGAATCGCCTCCGCTAGCTCGCCTCCTCCTGCTGCCAGCTCTGCAAGCGTGAACACCTCCTCTCGTTGAGCTGGAATTAATCCTATGAGGGTACTGATCTGCTCTGTACGTCCCGGCACAAAAATCGCGCTTGTCTCCAGAAACTTACGGGAATCGCTCTCTTCCCATTGATTGGTAGAGGGAGCATTAGTGTCACTCATGTGAAAAGTCCTTTCCTTTTTCGTGCTTCGTCAACACTTTTTCTTTCATGTATGATTTTGTCATATTCAATTGTGCCCTGCCAATCGTCATTGTTTGTCGTAAGCAATGTGAGCTATGCTGGTAATGACTCTGGTAGAGGGATTTCAGCGTAGCTCACTTAGAATTATTTTGCCTTGTTACAGACAAAGGAGAACGGGAAGAGGGATGCAAACTCCACGAGTGACGCGTAGATGGTCTGCTTTTTTAGGGTGTGCTGCTGATCT
>DAOUDD010000222.1:0-7592 GCA_034431765.1 Ktedonobacteraceae bacterium
GAAGCGATTGATGGTGGTCTTGGAGCAAAGGGTCTACTAGATTCAAGCTGCTTCGACGAGCGCGAAGGGAGTGGGAGCGAGACAAGCCCCAATACATTTCATGTAAGGGGTAGATGGTGCACAGCATTGGGTAGGAGCGAGGCAAGCCCGCTCTCTACGCGCTGGTCGTTTCAGCGTTCTTCCGCCCTGTCTTACGTGAATTGTACCGCAAGCCCGCTCTCCTGGGCACCAACTTGAGCATCAAGGGCTGGCAGACGTGTGTTGCATCCAATGAGCGTGTGTTACGACCAACGAACGCTCTGAAGTGCCGTCTCTAAGAAGATGATAAAGCATGAAGAAACTGAAATACGTGTGCTCCTCTGTCCATTTTTAAGGAGCTATCCCTTGCGTTGGTACGCATGGAAGCGGGTAATTCTGCTCCCATGCGTACCAACGTTTCTAGCAAGTGGGAAGTAGCTAGCCGTCGAGGGTGCTGGTGTCACCGATGGGTTCGCCGAGTTCTTTGGCGCGGATGACGCGGCGCATGATTTTGCCGGAGCGCGTCTTTGGCAGCGACTGTGCGAACTCCAGCTCGTCGGGAACGGCAATCGCGCCGACGTGCGTGCGCACGTGCAGCTTCAGCTCCTTCTCCATCTCCGGCGTTGGCTCGTAGCCGTTTTTCAGAATGACGAAGACTTTGAGGTGCTCGCCCTTCACAGGATCGGGCTTGCCAATAGCGGCGGCCTCAGCAACGGCGGGATGGCTGACGAGGCTGGACTCGATCTCCATCGAGCCGAGGCGGTGTCCGCTGACCTTGATCACGTCATCGACACGGCCCTGCACGCGAATGAAGCCCTCTTTGTCAATCGTTGCAGCATCACCTGCGAAGTAGACGTTGGGTAGGGTCTCCCAGTAGGTGCGGTAGCGGGCGGGATCGCCGTAGACTGTGCGCATCTGGCTCGGCCAGGGATGGCGAATGATCAGGAAGCCACCTTTGCCCAGGCCCACTGATTGCCCGTTCTTATCGACCACATCGGCCTCAATTGTGGGCAGGGGCCGTGTCGCGCTGCCAGGCTTTAACGGCTGGATGACTGTCGGGCTGATCAGGATTGAGCCGGTCTCCGTCTGCCACCATGTATCCATGATTGGCAGCTCGTCGTGTCCGATGTTGTGTCGGTACCACATCCACGCCTCGGGGTTGATCGGCTCTCCCACTGAGCCGAGCAGGCGTAGACTCTTTAGATCGTGCTTCGCGGGCCACTCTTCGCCGAAGCGCATCAGGCCACGAATGCCCGTCGGGGATGTGTAGAGGACGGTTACCTTGAACTTCTCGACAATGCCCCACCAGCGATCCGGCGAGGGATAAGCAGGGACACCCTCGAAGAGCACGCTCGTTGCCCCATTCATCAACGGCCCGTAGATGATGTAGCTGTGGCCTGTCACCCAGCCCACATCGGCGGTACACCAGTAGATATCGTCGTCCTTCAGATCAAAGACAAATTTCGTCGTTGTATAGGTGCCAACGGCGTAGCCGCCGTGTGTATGCACAACACCCTTCGGCTTGCCTGTGCTGCCGCTGGTATAGAGAATGAAGAGCATATCCTCGCTATCCATCGGCTCACAGGGCACTACTGTATCGGTGGGAATAGCGCTGAGCAGTTCGTGCCAGTAGACATCGCGCCCCTCCTGCATCGGCACATCGAGTCCGGCGCGGCGCAGCACCACCACCTTCTCAATCGTGGGTGTCTCAGCTACCGCCTCATCTGTGATTGTCTTGAGCTGAATCAGCTTGCCGCCGCGATGGTTGCCATCGGCGGTAATGACCACTTTGGCCTCGGCATCGATGATGCGATCTCGCAAGGCATTGGCAGCGAAACCGCCGAAGACGACGGTGTGAACGGCTCCCAGACGGGCGACTGCCAGGACCGCGACAACCTGTTCTGGCACGGCTGGCATGTAGATCGCGACACGATCCCCCTTCTTCACACCCAGATTCTGTAGGCCCTTTGCCAATTGGTTGGTCTGTTGATACAACTGCTCGTAGGTAAGCGTGCGTGTCTCGCCGTCATCGCCTTCCCAGTGAAAGGCTACCTTGTGGCGCACCGGTGTCTGCATATGGCGGTCGAGGCAGTTGTAGACGATGTTGAATTTGCCGCCAATAAACCACTTGAAGAACGGCTGCTGCGTCCACTCAAAGGTTTTCTGCCACGGCTCAAACCAGTGTAGCTCCTTTGCCAGGTCATCCCAGAACTCGAAGCGATTTGCCAGAGACCACTTATAGAAGGATTCGTAATCCTCGAAGCCCTTCGACTTCATGTAGGCTGTGATGTTCGCGTGCTCTGCCATCTCACGTGTGGGAGGGAAAATGCGCTCTTCCGATAAGATAGTGTCCGTGTTCTCAAAAAGATTGCCGCTCATGCAATATCCTCCTCAATATCAAAGGACTGTCCGCAGCTCCTCGGGGTCAACTATTGGTCCCCACATTTTAGACCAGCATGCGCGCGTTTGCAAATAGTACCGCATCAATTGTGCATCTTGTATAAGCAAGCTTTCTACCTACTCCTGTTCAGAAGAGGTTCTCTCACCCTTATAGTGATTTTATGCATTTCTATCTATGTAATTTTGTGCACTTTAACCATTAGAGAAGAGAATTTTTTCTGTTACTATGTAAATGGTGGAATATAATCCATTCTTTGTGCCATTAATACTGTCAATCTCTCAGAGGGGGAACATATGAGTGAAAGTATAAGCGAGGTCGCGCAATTGCGCCAGCAGATCGAGGCAGAGTTTGCAGCGGCGCTATCAGGGCTGCATGGGTACGCCTGTACTGCACGACACGACTTCATCGAGGCACGAATGGATTGTATAGGAACCTGTCACGAGCGTTTAATCGACCTGGTGGGCGAGCGAGAGGCCTCCAGAATGATTGTCGAAGTCCTTGCCCAAAAACGCTAAACGAAGCTTCCCGGAGCAGTAGAAGTCGTTATCTCCTGAAAGCAGTACTCCGCGTTGCACCTTTATCACGTGCCCTGTTAGAAAGGATACGATAGATAGAGATAGTGTACCTCATCACATAGACAAAGTGTCCTCTTGACTTCGCTCCAGCGTTAGCATACTATATCGAGTGCCGTAACATGTGTTACGGCGAGCTTTTCTAAAGAATGAGGAATCATGCAAGAGCGTGAGCCGCTGCACTGGTTGCAATTGACCTATAAGGTACCGAGTGAGCCTTCGCAGAAGCGTGTCTGGGTCTGGAGACGCTTGCAAAATCTGGGAGCCTATCCTCTACAAAATTCCGTCTACCTGCTGCCCAGTTCTGATGAGGTGGAGAAGCAGTTTCGCCACCTGGCGCACGAGATTCGTGAGATGGGCGGTGAGGCCAGCATCTTCTCCGTCACCCCTCTTGATGCCAGCGACGAGCAGCGTATGCTCCAGGTATTGCTCGCCTCACGCAGTCGCGAGTACCTCAAGGTCAGTATCGTCTGCGCTCGCTTCCTGGAAAAAGCCGTCAGGCTGGTGGAGACACAGCTCTGGAATGACACAGTGCATGCCGAATTTGCCGAAGTGTTGGAAAAAGTGCACGTGCTCTTTCGCACCGCCAAGCGGCACGACCTGCTCGGCTCCCTGACGGCGACTGTACGTGCCTCCGCTGCCGAAGCCATCGCCGTCAGTGAACAGGTCTTTCGTATCCTGCTCGACAAAGACTTCCCCAAAGCGCGCCGCCTGCTCGAAATGCACGCTGAACTCTTGCACCCCGAGGGCCAGGAAGAACAAACATTGCTGACAGATGAGCCAGCAGATACTCTTGAAACGTTGAAGCCATCGACAAAGTCCTCGCGAGTGAGCAAGAGCGATGAAGAGTGCTGCGAGCCACCAGTCTAACCTTCGTTCCCTGACATTTTTTAGCTGGTCTTTTGCAGTGGATTGCCAAGCACACGTTGCGCTGTTGTACCCGCTGCCCCAGGTGTTTTCAGAGTAGCCGCATCCCGACTGCGCGTCTGCTGCATCGGCACAACTTTTGCAGATGATTGCTCCCATTCATTGCGTAGTTCTGCCGCACGTCGAATAATTCTGTTTTTGAGTTCTTCCTCCGGTTCTTTCTGGGGAGCGGAGGTCTCTGCTGTAAGTGACTGTGCAGGAATGTCGAGTTCGTGCAAGCGAGCGAAGAGAGGTTCCAGCGCTCGCTCGGGATTGCGGAAGAACTGGCTGCCACGGATGCGCACAAAACGCCAGCCAAGACGTTCCAGGATAGCCTGGCGCGCCATGTCGGCTTCAAGCCTGTCGGGTGTATGATAGCGTTCGCCATCGCACTCAACAGCCAGCCGTTTCCCTGCGCCTTCTACAACCAGGTCGATACGATATGCTCCAACCGGCCATTGTGAGATGACATGATATCCCGCTTGTGTGAGCATTCTCAAGACGCGTCGTTCAAACTCAGAGTCCGTGCGCGCTTCTTGCTCAGCGTAAAGATTGCGCTGCACAGAGGAATTTCTCGCATGCAAAATCAGCTTCTTGCGGATATCATCGTCTTTGAGCTGTGTCTCAGGGTCGAGTGAGTGCACGACCCACATCTGGTCCCGCGCACGGCTGGCTGCCACATTGAAGCGCTTCTTATACATGTCCCTCTCTTCGTGATGCAGATGAAGAGGTCCTCCATCAGGAGAAGTATCAACAAGTGATAAGAACATCACATCGCGCTCATCACCCTGAAATTGTGCGGGTTTACCGCATAATATACGGCGACGTGCGTATTCTGTCTCGGGAAGGTATCGACGCAGCAGAGTATCAATTGCATTTGCTTGCTGCATGTCACTACTCACCATGCTGATAACGCCGAAGGTTGCATCCTTATATTCTGGTTGTTCACAGGCGGCAATGAGCAGAGAGACGACAGCAAGAGCCTCCTCTTTGTTCAGTTTGCCTGTCGATCCCATACTTCTCACGCGGTAGTCAACCGTGGGAGGATAGCGTTTCACATCACTGTCATCACGCAATGGCCTGATCTTGCCATGATAGGAAAGGGCGTTGCTAAATTGAATAATAGGCGATACACAGCGGAAATGCTCGCGCAGGCAAACAGGTTCAAATGCTGCATCTTTTGCCAGACCATAAATTGACTGCTTCTCGTCATACAAGTGGTAGTTGGGAATACCGCGCAAGTGTTCGTCGATAAGTTTATCAACCTGTGCAATACTTCTTCCTACAGCTTCAGGTGTTACCTGTTCATCATCACCGACGATGACAATCTGCTTCCCTATATAGAGCGCAGCCAGTGCTTTGAGATCGGCCTGGCTTGCCTCGTCAACGATCACAACATCGAAACGAATCTGCTTTGGGTCAAAGGTTTCAAAGCACCGACTCAAGGGCATAATCCAGACCGGAACCGCTGTCTGGCAGCGTGGCATCAGCTTACGTGCCTCGGCAAGGAGACGTGGTACGCGTTTGCCTGTCCCTTTGCCCAATTTACGCATGGTATCTTTCCAGCCCTGCAAAGCACGGCGCTGCTCTGTGGTTGTCCGCCGTATCTGTGCGGCCCAGGCTTTCTTCTCGACGAGTTCCGCTGTACAATCCTGTAAGGCTTTGCTTAAGCGTGCAATACGTTGCTGTAGCTCCTCCAGTGATACCTGAGCACGTCGCTCCAGTTCTGCAAAGAGCTGTTTCCATAGCCACGCTTTTTCTGGGTTGCCAGGAAGCTCACTTTTACCATGTATCCCCTCACGTCTTCTGATAGCCGAAGCCCAGAACGGCGCACTCTGTTCGAGCTTTGTGAGCAGCAGGTGGCGGCGGCGCAGTTCTTTCTGTCTCTCCTGTAAGTCGAGAAGCTGAGCGATTGCTGCACTATATGCTGAGATATTGCGTGTGAGCACGGCCTGACGTAGCTGGCGAGCAATATCTGCCTGCGCGCTTGTGTTATAAGCAGCATCAAGCGTGTCTTTCAATGCGCGCCACTTCTCTTCGTGTCGAGCGTACGCTCTTCGTTTGCTTTCGCTGCTTAGCAGGGCTGGCAGATATTGTACGACTGTCGCAAGGCGTGCAAGGTCAGCATGCTCTATGTGGACAAGAGGCATCTCTGCCAGCAGTTTCTCCCAGAGCAGGCCATGCTGCTTCAATGCCTGCTCTAACGGCTCCCATGTCGTCGTATACCAGGTAAGACAGTTATGTAGAGGCGCGACATACTGGTAATAGGACTGTTCAGGAAATGCTGCTGTTGCAGGTGTATCCATTCCACCAAGCGGTGTCATTTGCAGTTGCCAGCGCCTGACCAGCTCTTTGCGTGCGACTTTTACTTGCAGCACGACTTTGAGTGCACGGAACTCTTCGAGTGTTTCTGGCTTCCTACCTCGGACACGTGCAGTATTCAGGACCGTTTTCCACTCGTTATGCCGGAGCAGTACCATAGTGGAGAGCTTTTTCCCTGCTTCCAGGTGGGCGATAATTTGATCCAGGGCAGGAGCAAGCTGGAGCGATGCTTCACCATCGGGAAGAATGAGTTCAAAATCGAATGTATGTAGCTGAGCTTGAGAAGCTAACTCTTTCACCTGCCTTATTTTTGTAATAAGGTCTGTCCAGCTCTGTTTCCTTAATCCACCCTCACGTCCGGCGGCTGTTGCCTCTCGTTGCCAGGGGGTAGACAGTTGGCGCAGGAAAGCTACTGCTTGCTGCATCTGGCGTTGCAGTTCTTCAAACGCAGGTGCTCCTTGTGTGGAAGGGGTTGCTTGCCAGAGATCCGAGCGATACAGACGTTCTGCCTCGTTTAGCTCTTGCATCTCTTGTACAAGGTGAGTGAAATCGCTGGCAGAAAGCAACGTTTGGGGATCTGGTAGCCCACGCACCATCTCCATCTCATCCTGTTGTGTTACCGTTGCATTCGTTCGATAGAGTTCAGCTAGCTCAGTGTTTGAAAGGGGTAGGGGTGTGTCGAGAGAGGGTGAGTCTAGAAGCCAGCCATCGCTCACTTTACAACTGGTAAGCTCACGTGCTGCCTCGGTAGGAGGATAGTGCTGGCCCATGATCACGATTGGTTCATATTCACTGTTACGCGCCTCTTTTAGCCGCTGTCGCGTTGTGCGTAATTGCTGCAAGATGTTTGTGCGCTGTTGCGTGAGTTGTCGGGCCTCCCGTTCAAGTTCCCCGACATTAGAGAAAGAGAGTCGTTCAGTGATACCATCAATCGCTTTCTCCATCTGCTGGCGGCTATCATCCTCAAGCATACTGACGCAGAGGGGCTGAAGTGGAGTGACAATCTTCTCATGCAAGACACGCAGCGCCTTCGAGGTATGGCTGGTGACAAGCACACTTTTGCCCTGCGCGAGAAGATGTCCAAGCAGATTTGCTATCGTATGTGTTTTTCCCGTTCCGGGAGGCCCTTGCACCAGAACAGCCCCGTGTTGTTCTAGCCGTCGCGCAATCTCAAGTTGCTCACTATTTGCTGGCTTGCTCAAAAGAATCTGCTCATCTTCTCCATTTGGCGAAAAAGATCGTACTGTTCCGTCACTATCCTCTTGTTCTGTTGGAGGAGATGCAGCATCGATTCCTGCGAGCCGGGAAAACGCTACGGAGAAATCTGTCCTGGTCGGAAGATCCTCTAAGATCGCTTCTAGCGCTCTGCTAAA
>DAOUDD010000223.1:0-6624 GCA_034431765.1 Ktedonobacteraceae bacterium
TTCTTGAGGCGATGAGTAGCTCACCAGTTACAGTAGCGCGACTGCGCCGGATTCGCACCGGCTTCCCTATTCTGCCCGACAACGTGTCAGGGCCACCTTGTGTGAACACTGAGTGTGTTCTTACTATATAATTATACTGTTACACTGTCTCCATTGTCAATTCTTAATATAAATATTCCATGCCTATTTTTCATCTCTGCTCTCAATATCAGCTTCTGCTTCAAGAAGCACATCACGTAAAGCATTCAGGGTCTCTTGCGAAGGAGCTTTCCATAGTCCACGTGTTGACGCCTCAAATAAGCGTGTGACGATGTCTCGTAATGCCCAGGGATTGCTCTCACGTAAAAATGCCTGTATTTGAGCATCCAACGCATATTCCTGTGAAACCTGCTCATACATCCAATCATCCATGATCCCAGAAGTTGCATCATAGCCAAAGAGGTAGTCTACTGTTGCGGTCAGTTCCAGGCCACCTTTATACCCATGCTGGCGCATCGCGGTTAACCATTTCGGATTCGTTACACGCGAACGAAAGACGCGCAGTGTCTCCTCTTTCAAATCGCGCATACGAACATGTTGTGGGTCAGCACTATCACCAATATAGCGACGTGGAAGTTTGCCAGAGAGCGCACGAATAGTCGCAATCATTCCACCATGAAACTGTAAGTAATCATCGGAGTCAAACAGATCATGTTCACGATTATCCTGATTCTTTGCTGCCACTTCGACGCGCGCAAGCACCGTGCGAAACGCGTTACGTGCATCGCTGCCAAAATGTGAACGGGTGTAAGCATAGCCACCCCAATTTACATACGCTTCAGCGAAATCAGCCGTTCCTTGCCAGTTACGCTCGTCGATGAGCGGCAAAATACCAGCGCCATAGGCACCAGGTTTGGAGCCAAAGATACGGTAATGTGCATATTCGTTTCCCTCCTTCATATCATACCCCGCCTTTATGTAGCGCGTGGTGTCCGCCTGTACGTGACGTCGGATATAATTTTGCTCTGGTAACTCGTTGAGGGACGCGACTGTAGAGATAGCCTCATCGAGTATGTTGATGAGATGTGGAAATGCATCGCGAAAGAAGCCTGAGATGCGACAGATAACATCTATTCTTGGTCGCTTCAGCTCCTGTAGCGGAATAACTTCAATTCCTATCAACCTTCGATTTTCGCGTTGCCAGCGTGGACGTACTCCCAGTAATGCAAAAACCTGAGCGAGATCATCACCCTGCGTGCGTAAAGCACTCGTGCCCCATATACTGAGTCCCACACTCTGAGGATAATTTCCAGTTTCTTTCACATGACGATCAATCAAGGCTTGTGCGAGTTGTGAACCAACTTCCCATGCTGATTGGCTTGGTATCGCTCGCGGGTCCAGAGTATAGAAGTTTCGTCCTGTTGGTAGTACATGGACCATGCCGCGTGTTGGAGAGCCACTTGGTCCAGCAGGAACGGCCTCCCCCCGTAACGCTGTCAGTATATGTTGTATCTCATTACCGGTGTGTGAGAGACGTGGCAAAATTTCCTGACACACAAAAGAGAGGACAGCATAGACAGCAGACGTTGTATGAGGCGAGTCAGGCCAGAAAGTTGTTATAGCTTCGTCAAGTGCGTTCATGCTAAAATTATGTTTCTGCATAAATAGAAGCACTTGATGACAGTATTGTTCAATGCTTTCTATAGCATCAGAGGCACTTGCAGAAACCTGAGTTGACTCGGTATGCTCATTGGCACTGCCATATTTGAGCTTCTCAAGACACCGTTGTTCTTCTGCGGTAAGACGACGCCCTGGTGTATCAAGGAGAGATGTGAGTTCAAAACCACTTGCAGTTGCAACAGCGTCACGAAGGCCAGGTATACCCAGATTTGGTAAACGGCAGAGGCTGAAGAGCAAGTCAATAAACTTTTCCTCTTGTGGCAGAAGTCCCAGGATATGCAGGCCACTGCGAATCTGTGCTCCTGTCAACTCACAGAGATAGCCATCGATATCTTCGAGGAGATGAGCAAAGTCTTTGCCACGCATCTCGCTCAACGTTGCTGGCGTACCATCCTCGGTCAGTTCTTCATCCCATTCGTGAACATGGTCGCCGTGATTCTGGCGTACCATCACTTTCAGATCAGCATCGAGATTGGCTTCGATCATCTTTTCCCATATTTGACGTTGTAGCTCGGGCAGTTTGCTGGGATCGAGTGCCTCAAGTTGGTAATACTCATCAACCATTTGTGCCAGTTCTGCCAGCGCACCATAGGCCCCAGCACTCGTCATGGGTGGCACAAGATGATCGACAATGACTGCGTGTGCACGGCGTTTGGACTGTGCCCCTTCACCTGGATTGTTAATGATGAAGGAATAAATCAAAGGGATATCAGAAAGCAACAGATCTGGATAGCACGTCCCGGAGAGTCCGACACTCTTCCCTGGCAACCACTCTAATGTGCCGTGCTTTCCTAGATGAATGATTGCGTCCGCATTCCACCCGTGAGGATCGCGCAACCACCGGTAGAGCGCGTAATAATGATGTGTGGGCGGCAAGTCAGGTATATGATAGATAGCGTTTGGGTCCATACCGTAGCCACGCGGCGGCTGCAATGCTATAAAGACATTTCCCAATCTCAAGCCAGCAAGTGCTATCGCGTTTTCATGAACATATGCCTCTCCTGGAGGTGCTCCCCAACGTGTTTGCATTTCTTCCTTGTTTTGTGTTGGCAACTCCGAGAACCATTGCGCGTAGTCCCTCTCTGAGACATGACCGGCAGCTTGAGCCAGTTGCTCCTCAGTGAGAAACTCCCTATCGTATGAGCAGAGATCAATAAGAGCATGGATCAGCGCATCGCCGCTTTCGGGGACATCCGTGATAGAATAGCCCTCCTTCTGCATAGCCGCAAGCAGGAGCATGAGTGATGCAGGTGCATCCAGTCCTACTGCATTGCCAATGCGTGCGGCTTTGGCGGGGGAATTGGTCAGGATAATTGCAATACGCTTGTTCTCGTTTGGCTTACGCCGCAGCGCAGCAAGCCGCAATGCGAGTCCCACTACACGAGCAATACGGTCTTCATTCGCGTGGTACCGTACTACACGCTGTGTTGTGTCCAGTGATGCAGATGCTGTAGTACTTGTAGTCACATGGTGGGTCGTATCGTACGCGGACTTTTCTACCGTCTCCTTGAACGAGATGGGAACGGTGATGATACGTCCATCGAACTCAGGAAGCGCAACGTTCATTGCGGTATCTAGTGGGGTGAGGCCACGTGCAGAGCGTTCCCATTGTCCCTGGCTATTGCCTGCCGCGATTGCCTGGAGCACAGGGATAGCAATCCGTGCCATACTTGATGCTTCCCATGCGTCTTCGGGAGTTCCATCAGAAGGATTACTGCCAAGCGCGAAACTCATCGTTGTGATAAGCACATCGATGTTCGTTTGCCCGTGCTCATCGACAAAGTACGTAAGCGCAGCCGGCAAGTGTGCACTGTTGCTCTTATCTTCATCGACCTCTTTTAACGAGTTCGCAAAAACAGGAAAAGCATTCGCTCCCTGCTTCTCAATCGTTCGTATCAAGGCATCCACAAATTCAGTATTTCCCGATAGATAGTGTGCGCGGTAAAACAAAATACCAATAGTGGGGCGAGTAATGTCGTGACGTGCGCGTAACGCCCGTGCGGTCACTCCCTGCCATCCTGGGTAGTAGGCACCGTGTCGTGATTGAGGAACAGGCGGATCAAAGCCAAACCCTGTCGTCAAGAGATGATCGCTGAGGAAGCGCAAGCACTGCTCGTAGTTTTGCACACCTCCCGATTGCAGGTATGCCAGCACTTCATGTGCTACCGGCACCCCGACTGTCGAAGAAGCCATCAGTTCTGGGTCCAGGGTCTCTGTCCCTGGCAAACAGACGAGCCACTTTTCTTCTTGCTGTGCCCATGCCACCAGGCGATCCATACCATAGGCAAAACTTGCTCTTCCACCAAGTAGGCGCACAATGACCATCTCTACCTGTGGTAATAAGAAGCCCAGGAAGGCGTCTACGTCGCTCTCCTTCTGCAAATGTGCGGGATTAGCGGCACGCACGAGAGGAAAGTCGGCTGGCAAATGCTTCGTTGCTGCATGCAAGGTGAGCAGATCAGTATCCGCATGTGAGAGAAACAAGATTGCAGGCTGATCAGTGCTACGTGTGGAAGCTGAAGAGCTTCCATGGAGAGGAGTAACATCATGTCCTTCCTGATGTCCATCCCAGACAAATGAAGTGAAGGTGTAGGGAGCCAGGTCCGCCGGAGGGGGTAAATATGAGTTGGCAGCCAGCATAAGATCAATGTAGTCATAGAGAGCGATGATTTGTGTTTCACTGTTCATCGAGTGGAACCAGATGTTGTGCATATCGAAGATCAACATTGCCACATTCGCAAGTGGACACGGACCAAGACACCCGGCTTGTGTGAAATGAACTTTATTTCGTAGCTTTCTCCGTTCCCATTCATGGTGATATACCTCGGTTGGCACTGCCGCGAATTTCCGTTCGGTATGACCACAGCAGCAGCCAGTTACACAGACAAATAACTGTCCTTGCTTGCGGGCAACATTGACGAGCTTTCCATCAGGTCGAAGAACCATGTTGCGTGGCATTAAAATTCGATTCCCTTCTGCGCGCGTATTCCCTCTAGCTTGTATGGGTGCTTGATCTCACGCATCTCTGTCACCATGTTCGCATACTCTATCAATTCTTGTGGAGCGTCTCGCCCTGTTATAACAATGTGAAGCATGGGATCGCGTTGACGCAAGACCGTGAGAACCTCTTCAAGGGAGAGCCAGCCATATTTAAGGGGATAGGTGATTTCGTCCATGATAACAATATCGTAAAGACCGCTTTCAATCTTTTCACGGCATTGTTGCCAACATGCTTGAGCCACCGTACGGTCTTGCTCAATATTCTCGCTCATCCAGCTAAAGCCTTTGCCAAGAGGTATGATCTCGACGCCCATGCGCTGTGCTGCGCGAATTTCCCCCCACTTCCCCGTCTTCGCCTTCAAAAATTGGAGCATTACAGCCCGCATATCTTGTCCCCAGCAACGCATAAGCAGACCAAGAGCTGCTGTTGTTTTGCCTTTCCCATTGCCCGTATTGACAATGACCAAACCTTTGCGACCCGCACGGCCACGCGCCCGTGCATCCGCCTGTTCCTGACGTTTCCGCGCACGTCCTTCGTCGCTCAACTCATCGATCTGGCTTTGAGGGTGTTCAAGTTGGTTGGGGGTAGACGATAGAGAAGTTTCTTCGTTCATGTTGCTCTCCTCGACGCATAAAAAAAACAAGATGATTACTACTAGTATGAGAGACATATAGGAGAAAAGTCAAGCACATGTTCAATTATGCGGCTCTGGTGAAAACCATTGTAGGACAGGCATGAGACTCACAACCTCTCCGACAACAATCACAGCCGGTGCTTGCAGATGTGCTTGTCGCACCTGTTCAACGATTGTGCCCAGTACACCAACAACCGTTTGTTGCTCTGGCAGGCTTCCCCAGCGAATCACTGCTACTGGTGTAGAGGCAGCACGACCGTGGTCTATGAGTTGCTGCACTATAAACGCGATTCTCTCGACACCCATAAGAAAGACAATTGTGCCATTTATGTGAGCAAGTGACTCCCAATGAAGAGAGAGTTCCTCTTTTTTCTGACCTTCATGTCCTGTGACAACCGTAAAAGCCGCTGTGTAGTCTCGATGGGTTACAGGAATTCCGGCATATGCTGGGACAGCTATTGCGGAGGTGACACCGGGCACAACTTCCCAGGGAATACCATGCTTTGTCAGTGTTTCCGCCTCTTCTCCACCTCGCCCAAAGACAAAGGGGTCGCCCCCTTTCAAGCGAGCAACAATCTTGCCGTTTTGGGCATGGTGAACGAGGAGTTCGTTAATCTCTTCCTGTCGCAAGGTATGGTGCGCTTTTGACTTGCCAACGTATATTTTCTGTGCATCAGCCTGGGCTTCTTGCAAGAGAGCTGGATTGACAAGGTAGTCATACAAAATGACATGTGCATGGCGCAGGACTACAAGTCCCTTGACCGTGATAAGGTCAGCAGCGCCAGGGCCAGCACCTATCAGATACACAGTGCCGGGCGAAGGATGAATAGATACAGGAGTGGTGGGAAACGTACTTTGCTCACTCATGAGGACAAAAGCTCCTTTTTACAGCGAAAAGGCGTGTGCTTATCAGCAAAGGTTGGTTTTCTGGCTTCTCTCTTCAGAAACAAGAGAGTGACAGTAGCGCGACTGCGCCGGATTTGCACCGGACTTACCCTATTTCTGTGTCTCTTCATTTTCTTGAATGAGACACTTCCTCTGCTTGTATTCGTTGTGTCATTTCTTCTTCTCGCTTGTGAGAAGAAGTCAATTATATACTATACCATAAGACCTTGTGTTATAGAAACGTAGAGACGGTATGACAGTATGACGACGCTCTGTGAGATGTTGACAAGAGAGAAAAACGCTAGGTATACTTAGTGCAGAAGAAACCAACATACTATTTTCATGCTGGGTGGCTTGACAGGTATGTCAGGCAGAATAGGGAAGCCGGTGCAAATCCGGCGCAGTCGCGCTACTGTAACTGGTGAGCTACTCATCGCCTCAAGAA
>DAOUDD010000224.1:0-2525 GCA_034431765.1 Ktedonobacteraceae bacterium
TCCGCAGGACTTCCTGACCTTGCAGTTTGACAAAAATTCGCCCAATAACCAGATCAACTATGGACAGAACAGTTCTTCCAATGCAGCGAACCAGGTCGCTGTGCAGGAAGCATTGAATAAAGCGGATATCGAGCAAAACAGCGCCACACGGCTCAAGTCCTATCAGGATCTTGAACAGAAGCTGGTGAACGACGTTGTCTGGCTCCCAATGAGCCAGCTCGCCCGCTCACGCGTACTCAAGACCTATGTCGTGGGACGCGTCTTCAACGCCCAGGACAACACCTATCCTCAATCTTGGGGCAAGGTCTACATTGCTGCTCACTAAGAGGTGTGCCTAACGCTCTGTCAAGCGTCATTACGTCCCATTAATAGGTGAAATGATGGACAACTTGCCTCCAATACATTTCACGTAGCACGAATGCTGGCCGCGTAGGAAGCGCTTGCCTCGCTCTTGTTCAATTGAGGAGCGAGGCAAGTACGCTCCCTACGCGGCGTTCTTTCCAGTGTGCTTTGCACAATAGTCTTCACTGAAATGTACTGAGGCTTGCCCTGCTCTAGTCTTGGCCTGAGTGGAACAAGCCCACCCACTACGCGCCGTTCGATCCTGTTTTTTAGACGCACAATAAAGCGTAACAGAGCACTAAGGCAAGTGCTCTGATTCTCATCTCATTTCACCTCGGACGTTGATGTGAGGATATAGTCTGTATATCCAATGGAGTTGGTGACAGGGAGTTTCTTGCGCACCCCCGCATCGTCGGCATCGTTGATAACGCCCAGAATCTCATTCCCGACATCTGGGCTGAGACATGTATCGAGTCCAATAACTCCCTGTAGCTTCATTCCCTACAGTTTTCATTTCTACCAGGAAATTTTTATTCTAGAGATACGCTAAAGACTTCTTACACAATTCCTCTAAATACACGACATCATTTACAAATATCAGCTTTGCTACAAGAATGTTTTCTTTCTTTAGCTTTATACGCGATCTATTGCTTAGATACATGTACATTTTTCATAGAGAATTATTTTCCTTGTGTGAGATTTCCGCTCCAAATTTCGTATCTATAACATGCCCCGTATGCCACCTGTGAAACTTGCTCACCTCTTCATTAGAGTATTACAGTGCAACGGGTAGAAGAAAGAAAATGCTGCCTGCCTCTTCTGAATCTTTTTCTAGCAGAAGTCGCTTAGCTTAGCACTTGAGAAGGAGGAACACGCCCAGTTTTTGTCTCTTCAAGCAGTTTATCCTTGCATATTGTTGTGCTAATGACATGACAACAGCATTTTTACTCTTATAAGGAGATTTCTTTCATGCACGCGAAGAAAAAAACGATTCTTGGAGCGCTACCGACTCTATTTCTTCTGCTGATGACTGTCCTGGCAGGATGCGGGGGTGCCACCTCACAATCCTCCAGTACGGATCAGGCAGCGGCACCGGCCTCCCAGCAGATCTTCCGCTGGCCTCTCGTCGGTATCCAGGACTTGAAAACCGCAGATCCAGCCAAAGCCATCACACAAACGCAGATTCAGGCGATCAATATGTTTGATGTTGGCCTGGTCTCCTTCGACGACAAGCTCAATGTCATTCCTGAACTGGCACAATCCTGGAGCAAGAATAGCGACGGGACAGAGTGGACCTTCAAGCTGCGCAGCGGCCTCAAGTTTAACGATGGCGATCCTATCACCTCGCACGACTTCGCTTATAGCATTGATCGTGCCCTGCAGCCCTCCATTAACTCTCCTGCTTCTCCTAGCTACCTCAACCTGATTCAGGACTGGGACAAGTTGTACGGTGGTCAGATCAAAACGATCATCGGCACCAGCCTCCTCACCCCTGATGACCAGACGCTCACCATCAAGCTCAACAAGCCTGCCGCCTACTTCCTGCAAACGCTGACGTATAACACGGCATATGTAGTTGAGAAAAAGCTGATTGATAAATACGGTGATAACGAATTCTATAACCACCTGAACGAGGGAGGCGTGAGTGGCCCCTTCGCCCTGCAAGAGTTCGCTCATGGCAAACAGCTCACCTTCGTGCCCAATCCCAACTATTGGGGTCCCAAGAGCAAGATTCAGAAGGTCGTTATGCCCTTTATCAAGGACCCTGAAACCGCCTTCCAGGAATACCAGAACGGTCAGATTGATCAGGCAGGCGTTCCCACTGCCCATTTGAGCCAGATGCAGAGCAAACCTGACTACCACAAGATTCCTGTGCTCTCCATCTTCTACTATGGCATGAACTACCTGAGCAAGCCCTTTGACAACCTTAACCTGCGTAAAGCTATGGCGCTTGCCCTCAATAAGGATCGCATCATCCAGGCTGCCTATCGTGGAGTGAATACTCCCACCAATCACATTGTCCCCACCGGCATGCCCACCTATAGCAATCCTAATCTGACCAACGTCGATGGCTCGAAGGGTACGCAGGGAAATCCTGCTAAAGCCAAAGAGTTTCTCAACAAAGCGCTGCAAGAGATGAATCTGAAGACCGCTGCTGATCTGCCCCCCATCAAGTTCCAGTA
>DAOUDD010000225.1:0-30222 GCA_034431765.1 Ktedonobacteraceae bacterium
GTCATCGCTCGTGATGAGCAGACTGGACTCCTGTTGCTTGAACGTCTGCGCGATTAAGAGAAGAGGAGCCGCGTGTTCCTGGTTATCAACCAGAAGCACGCGGCTCCTCTCCTGTCTTCGCAATGAGGAAAATCTTAGCTTTGCAACACTGCTTCACCAAACAGGCTGGGATTATTCCAGTCGTTGTCACTGGCATTATTCCAGTAAAGCTTGTTTTTCACATTGCTGCTGTAGTTCTGCCAGACATCCAGGTCGAGTCCTATAATAGCGTTGGCCGAGGGGGTGACACCAAGAGTCGTCCACGGAATGGCGATCTCGACCTGGTAGTCCCCGCTGCTGTCCTGATTAGCAAACGCGATGCCGTTAGTGTTCGACCCCTTCTGTCCATTATGGTACTGTGAGACCGTTGTGGAACAAGCACTTTGCCCAGCGTCAGTGGTGTACCACAGTCCATCCTTAGCCGCGCTCGACCAGACATGGTTTGCGTATCCTGGTGCGGCGTGGATCTGTCCGAAGCCATGGCAGTCTCCATTCACTTCACAGCTTGGCGAGTTAACCGCTGGCGCAAAGGTTTTGCCACCATCACTTGAGACATAGAATGATCCGGTGGGTGAGCTGCCTGTTGATAATGTCATTACATAAAAGTTGCCATATTGTTGGGGTAAACGCGCGGCGTCACGACCACACACCGCTTCTGCATATATCACACGTCGTTCTTTGGTGGAGGCGATATCATGCTTGCATCCAACCACGAGGAGGACGTAAGCGTAGCAGCACACTATCTAGTAAATCAGGGCTGCAAAAGAATTGGTTGCTGGACGCCCTCTTTTGTAGATCCCGAATTACAAGACGACTATATCGAGAATGAATTCAAGCAGACCCTTTTAAAGCTGCATGCACAGATACATCCTGAACTGTTTCGCAGAGGTCCTGTCTCTCCTGCTTCTGAGAAGAGAGCAATCAGTCTTCAGGAACAGGAATATATTCTGGCATAATTTCTTAAACCCCATCTATCGCGTCCGCAGCGATTCATCACCTGTTTTATGGGCATGCATCTCGTGACCTTCTCGCGATAATCCACACTCATTTCTTAAACTCTATTATCGCGTCCACAGCGATTCATCGCCTGTTCATTCCGTTTGCCGCCAAAGCGTTATGCGCCAGCGAAGGTGACGAGCAGATCGGTGGCATAGCCCAGCAAGAAGCCCAGCAGCAGGCCCCACATGGCAATCTCTGGTGCCTTGAGGCGGCGGGCAACCCCAAAAAGTTCGCCCAGCACGTAGATAATCGCTCCGGCGGCCAGAGCCAGGAAGAAGATAAAGATCTGCGGCGAGTTCAGCAGCATGCCGATGATTGTGCCGAGAAAAGTTGGCCCTCCACCAATTAAGCCCAGGAGCGCGACAAACTTCCAGGAGGTTGTCTGACCTGAGAGGGGACCTGCAATCCCGAAGCCCTCGGTCATGTTGTGCAGCCCAAACCCGACAATGAGCACAATTGCAAGCTGCAACGCACCTGTGGCAGCCGATTGCCCAATGGCAAGTCCCTCGGAGAAGTTGTGTAGCCCAATACCCGTTGCAATAAGTAGAGCCAGAGTGCGCGGTGCAATCTCTCCACGTGTTGTATGTGTAGACGTTTTCGGAGTATGTTGTACCGGTGGGGCGGCTGAAATAGTGGCAACTCCAGCCTCGGCTGCCGCAATCTCCTGCACACCTATGCTTGCTGATGGTCCCTCTGTCGAGTGCAGAGCGTTCTCCTCAGCTCGAAGTTGTTTACGGACTTGTAGCCTCTCAAAGACATATTTATTGAAGTAGACCAGCCCGACCGATCCCAGGCCAACACCCACAGCGAGCAGGAGCAGATCGAGAAGGAAGTTACCCGTGCCCGTATGTTGTTTGCGCACCTCGCCCAGCGCATCTCCAATTGGCTCACTCGCCTTACTGAGAATATCATAGAGTAAAAAGACGAGCACCCCGGTTGCCAGCATGCTTAAAAAGGCGCGCGTAGACGTTGATATCCGTTTCAAAAAGGCCAACGGCAAGCCTAAATAAATCGTGAATCCCGCAAACGCTCCAAGCAGGATAATAGTGCCGGTCGGCATTGCTTCCTCCCTAGAAAAGGCAATAGAATTTTATATGGTAAAAAAGATTAAATCTTACTGTGATAGTCGGATATTAGCACGTGCTAAGGCGCAAAGTCAAGATCTGATAGCGCTTCTGTACTGCCTATATACCAGGTAAGGTGAAAGTACTAAACTCATCTGATAATCTATGCTCAAGTGCTATGCTGCATATCTATGCTATGCTTATACAGCGCCGAGTAAGAGCTGGATGCAAAGGGTGCAACGAAAGCGAGAGGAATGCTCTGATAATAAATCAGGAAGATATAACATGCTTGTTTACGATATCCAGAATCTAGCGAAGTATTATCCGAAACAGGAGAAAGCTGTCAATAAAGACATCACATTGCAGATCTACCAGGGTGAAATCTTCGGCATTCTCGGTGACAATGGGGCAGGAAAGAGCACGCTGGTGCGCCAGATGGTCGGCCTGCTGCGTAGCTCCTCAGGAAGTATTCGGCTTTTCGGTGAGGATATCAGTAAGAACTCCCTGCTCGTTCCGCGCTACGTTGGCTATATGCCGCAGCAGAGTGAAGCGCTCAATAACCTCACAGTCGGGGAGGCGCTGTATTTCACCGCGCACCTGCGTGGGATGAGTCGTAGAGATGCGCAAAAAGAGCGCGATCTCTTATTGGCGCGCTGGCAGCTCGAAGAATTGCGCGACAAGTATAGCAGCCGTCTGTCAGGAGGACAGAAGCGCTTGTTGCGCCTTGCAGTAGCAACTGCTGCTCATCTTCCTGTCTTCATCCTTGACGAACCAACGAACGATCTGGACCCGCAGAAGCGCAAACTGGTATGGGATGTTCTGCGCCTGTTCAACAGCGAGTACGGCACCACGATTATCTTTATCACCCATGATGCGATTGAGGCAGAGAAAATTATTCAGCGTGTGGGCCTGTTGCGCCACGGTGAGTTCGTCGCTCTTGGCAGGTTGGCTGACATCAAGAAGATTGTCGCACACAAAGTTCGCCTGGAACTCTTTTTTGCACCGGAGCAAACTCCAGTCCTTCCCGCTTCCTATACGCCTCACATTCTCGCGCCAGGTCACTGGCTAGTGCTGCTTGAACGCGATGAGGCAGGTTTATTGCTGAATATGTTGCAACTGGATCAGTTTTCCGATTTTCGTTTATATACCGCGACATTGGAGGATGTGTATTTGTATTATGCAACAGCAAGACATACAGAAAATAGCATTATATCGTCCCCCATCCCTTCTGGTACAACTGATTGACATATTTTTGATCGAGATCACGAATTGGCGCTGGTCCTGGCGTTCCATGCTCTTCATTGGCACGCTGGCACCGCTACTCAATATCGTGCTGCTTGGTGTCTTTGCGCGTGACTCAGGGCATGAGGCTCTAGCATTTGTGCAGACAGGCAATATGGTTGTTGCCCTTATGCTTGGCAACATGAACAATATTCAGAACCACGTTCTCTTTCTGCGCTTTGCGGGCGTGCTGGACTATTTTGCCACGCTACCAATTAGAAAGACCTTGCTGGTCTTGACCCTTGTACTTGCCTTTCTCTTGCTCTCTCTGCCGTCACTGCTTGTGACAATTGTTGCGGGTGCAGTGATTCTTGGCCTTCCTCTGCATATCTCTCCACTCATCATCATTGTAATCCCGCTCTGTGCCCTCTCCATCTCGGGCATTGGCGCGTTGATCGGCAGCAGAGCACGCACGCCGCAGGAGGCAAATACGATCTACTGGCTCGTCACATTTTTCCTGCTAGGCCTGGGACCTGTACTTATACCACCACAACGTCTTCCGGCTATCCTGGTGTTTTTAGGACGTTTTAGCCCCGCGACCTATGCTGCTTCAGCCTTTCGACAGGTATTGCTCGGTCCGATAACAGGACAGTTGGCTATCGATCTCGCCGTGTTGACGCTTTTTACAATCGGAATATTGTGGATGGTGGAGCGCAAGATGGATTGGCGCGTGGAATAGGTTAGCACCAGGAGGCAAAAATCTTCTGCGACGAAGGCTCTTTATAAGACCTGGTATAAGACGTATAAGACAGCTTTGTCTTTTCTTGTTCGTCCTTTGCCGTTTCTTGTGTGGGTGTAAGCCGCTCATTCCCGAAAAACATGCTCTTTCGTCCCCTCTCATTGCCTTTCTCTTGTTCCTCCCTTTCTCTGCTTGAAGCTTTTTTGGGAGTGAGTAGAAAGTACCGTCCTCTATACTCTGTACAAGAGCATGGATGAAAGTGGAATATCCAGTAGATCTTTGACAAAAAGCTTTATTTGCGGAGTTCTATAAAACATGCACACTGTTTTGTAGGAGGAAGTTTTGTTGGTGTAAGCATAGGGAATCATAGGCGCTCACAATGAGCAGGGAGGGTTTCGGGATGAACAATGTCAGCAAGAGTGAGATTGCACGACTTCGTGAGCAGATCGAGTTAGAGCTGCTGGCAATGCGTCGTGGGTTGCATGGCGTCGCGGCTGGCACCGCTCGCCACACATTTATTCACACTCGTATGGAACGAGTCGGAGCCTGTCAGGATGTGCTGGCGAACGAACTGGGAGAGACGGCGGCGGCACAGATCGTCTGCGAACTGTATATTCAGGCGATGGATTAGTTGCAGTATCCCCGCAAGAGGTCGAAGAATGAGCAGTCTGAGGTCACGTATTAACTAGCTTCCCAAGAGAATTCAGTGTATCTCAGCCATCCGAAAAGGTTAAGTGATTGTACGCTAGGACTGTTTTGTGGATCTTTGTAGCATGTTTCTTACTCTCCATTCAGAAACGACGCTACGCGTCTAGCCAGGCTCATCTGAATGAGAGGTAATCTGTCAGGTTATAGGCTGAGTTTAGAAGAGGTCTGCGCTATGCTAGTTGAGCTTCTACGTCTGTATGCCTTTCGTCCTGGCGTACGCACAATTACCTGGATCGGCCTGGGATGTGCTGCAATACTCTTTCTTTTTTTGCCTGCTGGCTCACCATTGCAGACGCTATGGCTCCTGCTTCAAACGCTGTTTGCTCTCCCTTCAGCCTGGAGTATACAGGGGGCTGGAGTGCTCCTCTCATTAGCATGGCCGCTGCTGGGCGTGAGCTTCTGGTGCATGTTTTTCTGCTGCAGCTGGGTATTGCTGCGCCACCACTATCGGGCGCATCTGCTCAAGGTACAGTTGCAAAAGCAGATCTGGCAACCTTTTAGAAGAGAGACACTTGCCATTTCCTCAGCCTCTGCAAGTGCTGCCAGAATAACAGAACCATTGATCCATTTTCCGCACCGTGAAACGCAGCCCCTTACAGGATATCCAGCCCCACAGGCTTCTCTAAGGTCTCCCGCTCAAGAGCGAGCTATCGCTGATATACCGACAAGACCGGTCTCTGACGTTTCTTCTCCTGTTCAAAAGCCGGGTGTGGAGACGTATCCGCTCTCGGTTGGTGTGGGCTGGCACACGGGAATTGTGCGTAGGAGTGAGCCAAACGAGGATAGCCTGGTCGTGCTACAGGGGCTGTGTACGTATGCCGAAAGGTTGCTTCCCTTTGGCCTTTTTTGCCTCGCCGATGGAATGGGAGGCCACGCAGGTGGTCGAGAGGCGAGCCGTGTGGCGATCCAGAGCATGATGCACACGGTGCTGCAAAACATTCTGCTGAGCAACGAGCTGAGCGATGAGTTTTTGACCGATATGTTGATTGGCGGGGTCGAGTGGGCAAACGGAGCTGTCTATCAACGGGTTCAAGCTCAAGAGCAGCGTATGGGGACAACGCTGACCGCAGCTCTCATCCTCTCAGGCAAAGCCTACATCGTTAATGTTGGAGATAGCCGGGCCTATCTCTTCCGCGAAGGGTCTGGCCTGACACAGATCACGTACGATCACTCGCTGGTCTCCTCTCTGGTGACGCTGGGACAGATCTCTCCCGACGATATCTATACGCATCCTGAGCGGCATAAAATCTACCGTTGTGTAGGGGCGCAGGAGCAGATCAAAGTCGATTGGTTCGTAGTAGACCTGGAAGCAGGAGATCGTTTGCTACTTTGCTCGGATGGTTTGTGGGAAATGGTGCGCGATAGAATGTTAGAGCGCGTTCTGCATGTGTGCAAGAACGCGCCGGAGGCCAGCGACTACCTGCTCAAAGCCGCCCTACACAATGGTGGAGCCGATAATGTAAGCGTGCTGGTAGTGGATGTGCCTTAATGTGCCCTGATGTGCCCGATACATAGAATACCAAAGGCCGTTATTGGCATTGTCTTGCCCTGGGCACGCTGCTCATCGCTCTTGGACTGAGTACTTTCAGAGGCGTATTGGTCGGGGGCACCGTGGGAGTTGTGCCGGTTTTGCCGTGATAGCTCAGCTTATAGACCGTACCACTGGTATCATCCGAGATGAACATACTTCCCTGCTGATCCACCGCCATGTCAACAGGGCGGCCCCAGACGTTCTGTGACGCATCATCAAGCCAGCCACTAACCAGATCAGTCTGTTGACCAGGAGTCTGTGTGCCTGTATTCCAGGGGAAGTACACGACTTTGTAGCCTGTTCGGGTTGTACGATTCCACGATCCATGCAGCCCAATAACAGCACCCTGGCGATACTGTGCGGCGAACTGCGTATTTTGCAGGAAGAGCAGACCAAGCGGGGCAGAGTGAGCTTGAATTCCCTTGTTGATGCGATCCATTGTATCGCAGTTCACATGACCATCCTCGTTGAACTCGACATCGCGGTCGAAGGGCATGTTATCGACCTTCGCGTTTGTGTCGGGATTTGGATTGCAGAAGGGCCAGCCATAGTTGCCACCCGGACGCACCTTTGTGAACTCCTCAGGTGGATGGTTGTCCACATAGGCGGGAACGACCTTCTTATAGTTGCCAGTGTTGTCCTTAAAGGGATACTGGATATTGTCGCGGTTATTGACTGCAACCCAGAGGTCGTTTGTGTTCGGCAGAAACGCCAGCCCTTCAGCGTTGCGCAGACCTTGTGCGAAGAGATGACCATTTTTCCCATCCGCATCATATTGATAGATCGCGGCACGTAGTGGATTGCTCTGTGTGTCAGATGTGCAGGCGTTACAGGTAGAACCAAGCGAGACATAGAGCTTATCATTGCCATCCAGAGCAATATTTTTCAGCTCGTGCCCATACGCACCCTTCAATTCCGGCGAACTGCTATCGGGTAGGCCAGTGACGACGATCTGGCGGTCATGAGCCGTTGTATCGTCGTTGTTGTAAACGTAACGGTTCACCTGATTGGTCTCGGAAATATACACATACATCGTATTCCCGATCTTATGAAAGACGATATCCTGTGGCTTGCGCAAACCGGTCACGAAGTCCGAGACCCGTGGGTCACCTGTGGGATTGGGACGGACCAGCACGACCTTGTTGTCATTAGGAACCGAAACCAGTAGATCATTGTTGGGAGCGACAGCCATAAAGCGCGCTTTGGGAATACGCGCGTAAACGGCAATGCTGAAGTCCGGGGGCACTTTTAGATAGCGATCAGTGGAAAAGGTGTCTGTACGCATACTCGCTGGCACATCCACATGTGTCGGCACAGAAGCTCCAGGTGCAGTGTCAGCGGCATTAGCAGTCTGTGTTTTGCTTCCTTGCCCATGATAAAGCCAGAGGCCAGCAAGCGCTCCAACCAGCACAAGAAACGTGCTGACGAGTAACGCTCCGACTCGTATATTCGGCTTTTTCATCAAAAACGACTCCTTTCAAATGCATCCTCTCTCACAAGTATACTCTGCCATGTCTAGCCAGAGAACCGCTTGTATACACAGGCGACTGTATGGTTGGCATACCTTCAGTGAGAAAAGAGAGATATCATCTCGACTGAACTATTCTTCTCTAGAAGAAAGGGCAGGTGAAAATACATAGGTCACACTCTCATGGTAACACGGTGCGTAAAATTAGGAAGATGAGAGCCGAGCGGGAGCTAGTAAAAAGTACCACCGTTCGTGTTCCGTTCTTAACCGAGGTATGTCGGAGCATGTTAAGAGAAGAGAAGAATGGTAAGACGTTTTCGTACTTCTTTGCATGCTTGTATCGACTCGGTAATTTAAAGGAAACAGGCCAATGTATTGGCAAAGAGAACAATGAAAGAGCCAGGAGCGTGGCACACTCCTGGCTCAATCCCCCTGTTTATGTGAAGTGAGGCACCGTGGCGTGCGGCTCACTCCTCCCCATCATCGTAGTGACTCAATCACGTTCTCTCCCGTTTCTCTCCGTTTACCCCAAGAAGTCTTGAAGCATTTTGCAGCGGCTAGGATGATCTAGTTTACGTAAGGCCCGGAACTCCACCTGACGGACCGCTTCGTGGCTCAGGCCCAGTTTCTTTCCAGTTTCCGAGAGGCTGTGCTCTCCGGTTCCATCGAGTCCGTATCGAAGTTGTAACACCCTCCTTTCTCGTTGTGACAGGCTATCGAGCAGATCACGTATGTGCTCTTGCAGGGTTTGACCGATGACGATACGCTCAGGTGAATAGCTGGGATCGTCTTCGAGAACTTCACTCAGAGAGCTATCATCGTCGCCGCCCTTACGAGGCATATCCAGGCTAATTGTCTCCTGGTTTGTCGAAAGGAGCGCGATCACCTGTTGGACGCTGACCTCCATCTGACTTGCCAGCTCTTCAAGGGTTGGTTCGCCGGCAAGACCAGTCTCCCCCTGTTCCTGTTGCAGACGGCGTTTGACACGGCCCAGGCGCTTGATCTCTTCGACTTTGTAGAGTGGAACGCGGATCATATGTGCTTGCTCAACGAGCGCGCGCGTAATGTACTGGCGAATCCACCAGGTCGCGTAGGTACTGAAGCGATAGCCTTTCTTATAGTCGAACTTCTCGACTGCATGCATTAACCCAATATTGCCCTCCTGGACGAGGTCCATCAGGTCTACGCCAAAGCCTTTGTATTTGCGCGCAATGTGCATGACCAGGCGCAGATTGGCTTCAACCAGTTGCTGCTTGGCCTCTTGCTCCTCGCGTACCGCTTCTACTTCTCTGTCATCCTTTGGCTCCCTGGGTAAACGTGGTAACCCGCGCGGCTTCTTCCCTCCCAGCTTCGCCTTCGCCTGCTCGATCCGTTGCGCCAGATGCTTCACCTCATCGGTTGTAAGAAGGTCAACCTGTCCAATCTCATAGCGGTAGAAACGGCTTGAGTCTGCGAGACTCAACACGTCAGGGTCGGCAAGAATGCGCTCGTGCTCTTTGACTGCTTCGGGTAGCATCATCTTATTCATCTGGACTTCCTCCGAAAATATATTGGGTTATCTTGGCCTCTCTTGAAGAGAGTATAGGTGGCGGCGCTTTCTACGAACTCCTAGTCCACTTCCCCACATGCGCAGTTTCTCTAGAGGGGGAAGAAGGGAAAAGAATTCTCTGGGGAGGAAGCGAACAATAAAAAATTCTCTTTTGTAGCTATTGTGTAGGGAAAGAGGGCTGTCTTTTTTCAGTCATCTGCAAGAGGATGTACCGGTCTTATACCAATCTTACCAAAGAGACTTCACCGAACTCTGTCTTGTACGGAAAGATTTAGGAAATGAAGAACTGGAGAGGAATGGATAGTTTGAGGCAGAGCGAGCTGGAAGGTGCCGCCCTTTCATAGAGTATTTCGATAATGTCCAGCCATTTATGGCGCAAGAAATAGGGACCGGCCTCGACGCGGCCTTTGCTGTGGAGGTGTATACGCTCGCCATCGGCCTCCCCGTCGGCTTCTCTCGACGGGGAACCAACAGACGCGATACTACTCTTTCCTAAATTATTCCGGTCACCGATCCGCATCCGCAATTCATTACCCGTGAAATAGAGACCTGATTTTATCGCGTCCGCCGCGATTTATCGCCTGTTCTAGCATGACGAACAACGCACGCGCTTCAGCGCTCTGGAGAGGGGTGGCAGCTTTTCAGAATACCCTTTCAGGACGGCATCCTTTCCCTTTGCCCCAACTTTCGGCAATGATATCTTCTGAGATCGCGTCTCCCTCATCAGAGGTGGTGCACCAACGACGCATAACGTTTCAACGTGCAGATATCTTATCTCCTAACGGAACGTACCGAGGACTTGCAGGATGGCAATATCGTTGCCATTTGGCGTATCTTGCACCGTTAAGACAACGACAGCTTTATCTACAGGATTGCCCTTCTCATCAAATCGAATCCGTCCACTGATGCCCTGGTAGGCCGAAACCGTGCCCTTTCCTAACGTGACCAGGATATCGCGTACTTTATCACCGGTGATCTCACCCTGAACCAGACTAGCTGCATGAATACAGACCCCGACGGCGTCGTAGAACATTAAGCCCGTGTAGGCGGGAGTAGTCGCGTTATTGCGTACGAGAGAACTCTGATACATCGCCTTCCAATCATTGAAGAACGCAGGCTGATTGTTCTGTGGAATGCTGAATGTATTCCACTCGTTAAAGTCGGCAAAGGTAGTGAAAAGCAGCCGTCGCATGTCTTGCGGATAGTTCCGAGCGATCTCCGCATCCGCACTATTTCCTTCGCCCAGCAGTAGGCGTGAATCGACTCCGTCACCACCGACAACCTTAAGACGGCTGAGACGCGTATCTGTCGGGGTGTCGCGTGATGCTTCCCCCACAGCATGGGCCAGACGGATACCATCGACGTTGAAGCCTGCAAGAAAAATAGCATCGATTGCCGCATCACTACGTACATCTTTTTCAATGAGCTGTCGATACTGGTCAACTGTTGTTACATTTTCAGTGAAGGTGTCGCTGACAAAAGATGCCTTCTGCTCTTTTACTTGCAGTGCAACAGCATTGGCCAGAGAAACACTATATGAGTCGGTTGAATCGGTGAGAATAAGCACTTTTTTAGCTTGCAACTGATTGATGAGGAGTTTGCCCAGGACCTTTCCCTGTGAATCATCGGGGGGAGCAACGCGGAAGAAATAGGAACTGCTACCACTAAGTTTGACACTTGAAGCCACAGGAGCGATTAATGGGAGGTGAGCGCTCGCGATAATATCTCGTGCATCAATTGTTTGTGAGCTTGTGTACCAGCCGATCACGCCAACAAGATGGTCCAGATTGCCAGCCTTCGAGACACGGTCAGCAATAAATTGAGCAACCGTCGCCACATCTGCATTATTTGCCCCTGAATTGCCCAGAAGAATACGCAGTTTCTGGCCATTGGGCAACATGTTTTTGCTATTAACTGCATGTTGCATCAAGTAGATTGTTTCCAGTTCTTCGCGGGCGGGACCGAGGTGAAGAGCGCTTTCATCGATAGGTATACCTACTGCTAGTGTGATGTAGGGAAAATTGTTTTGCTGAATATGAATATTTTCGTTGTAGATCTGGGCCTCACCATCGGTTGGATCAACGTTAGTTGCTTGGTTGAGCAGGTTAACAGCAGCGCTCGTATTGCCCTGCTGGAGGGCGCTGGCCGCCTGCTTCTTCAAATTAGTGTCTGTCCGACCCTGATAGGGATCAAAAACCATCGTGCCATCGCTCAGGCCAATTCCTTTCTGGCGAAAGGCCTGTGTTTCGAAGGCGATCTGTTTTGTAAGGGCCGCCTGCTTCTGTGCAACGTTTGCTGTACTTGTTTGCATAGTGCTGTGGTTTAATAGAAGAGGAAAAATGATGAGCAGAAAGCAGGTCAATACCAGGAGAGAGAAGAGGGCAATAGAGATAGGGTGGCGTATCCAGAACGGCTCTGGACGCTTCGCGGGGCGGGATAGAGCAAACTTATGTGCGGCACTGTTGGATGATGGCGATGTATTGCTCATGATAGGAGGATAGGATGTGATTAAATCCGCGAAATCTTTCTGCATAGCCTCTGCGCTGGCGTAGCGCTGCGAGATTGAGAAGCGCAGTTGACGAGCGAGAATGGCCTCCATTCTCGCTGAGACAAGTGGATTGAGACGGCGTGCCGGCGGATAGAAGAAGACCATACGCTCACGCGGGTCAAAACCTGTTACTGCATGATGCAGTGTTGCGGCAAGCGCGTAAAGGTCGGAGGATGGCTGCGCCTCTCCTCCACGTGCCTGCTCTGGTGCGGTATAGCTGCTAGACGAGTCGGTGAGCGAATTGGTTTTCTGTATCGGTTTCGCTGATGGAAGGAGTGGCAGGTCTAGGAGCGAGACAATTTTGTTATCAGGCGAAATAACAACGTTTTTCGGATTAATTGCTCCATGCACGATTGGAGGCTGCTGATGGGCAAGAACTGCTAAGATTTCACACAATTGACGTCCGTATTCAGCCACATCGTGTTCGGGAAGTGCGCCTCCTTGTCCCAGCATAAGGAGAGCTAACGTCTCTCCGACAGGGAACTGTTGAACGAGGTAATACGTGGACTGCTCACGAAATACATTGAGGATTGTGGGCAATCCTCGGTGTGTTGGTCGTGCTTTGAGATGCTGTACCAGGTTAGCTACGATTTTTTCTTCGTTCTGAACATGCGTGGGGCTGTTAGGCGTGTTGGCAGAATCAGCCAGAGCAAGTTGATATAACAAGACACGCTGGCGCGTCTCCGCCATATCTGTAGCGATCCAGGCGGAACTAAAGCCGCGCTGGTTTTTTGGTACCAGATATTCTTCGATCAGACGGTATCTTCCTTGTTGTAAAACATCGCCACGCATCAATATCCAGGGAGGTGATGGAGATGAATGTTCTGGTAAATGTATCTTTGGCAGAGGCTTACTGGGATTGAGATGCACGAATCCATACCCACATTGAAGACATGTCTCACGAGATCGCTCGTTCATAAAGCCGCAGCGAGGACAACGCATAGGGTTACCTCTTTGAATTCTTCACCGAAATAACAAAACCGAAATAACAAAAGTGAAGCTGATGAATTTGCAGAATGAACTTTGCTAAAAAATGAGTCAGAAATATCTAATAAAATAAATATTACTGATATCACAGTTACCTTGTCTATCAAGTAGGAAAAATGGGTGATTGCTTTGTATGGTTCTACTGAATGGGAGCGAAATGCATAGTAAACAGTGGGGTGGTTCTATTACTCGCTTCAATGTCTGTTAAGTTGTGTCATCATGTTCTTTATGGATCTCAGGATAACCGTTTTGTCTTTTTGGGAAAGAAATGCTTGACGAACCCTCTCCTTATATGGTAACCTCTACCTAAGGTGGATCGTTAGCATGCCCTAATGTTTTTGAGTGAGAAGAGTCACTTAAATGGTTTTTAGGAGTGTTGAGAAACATTCCTGATCGGTGAAAACATGATCACCTGGCATGTTAATAAGCAAGGAAGGAATGAAACAAGTGAGAAGCAAAAGGAAAAGATTTCTCTTCGGTTCTCTACTCCTCTTCGTCTCATTGATTACCACGGGGGCGCTTGGAGCATGTATGGAAGCGCAGGCTGGAGACACAACTGTTAGCACGGGGAAGACCCGTAATTTTACCCTTTATGTACGTGACGCTACCCTTATGCTGCCAGGTGGGAAGCAGACATATGTATTTGGGTACACAGATGATCCCAATGGCAAAGCAAAGATACCAGGGCCGAAGCTTGAGGTAGACGAAGGCGATACCGTAAATCTTACCCTTGTCAACGACAAAGATCCCACTAACACTCAATATAATAACGGGGGAGATGGACATACGATCCACTTGCATGGTCTCGACCTACCAAGCCCTGTGGATGGTGATCCGATGACTGCTCCAGGAGGAGAGTCAGTGAAGCAGGGGAAGTCGTTTACCTACCATTTTGTGGCAAAGGAACCGGGAACCTACTGGTACCATTGTCACGAAGAGGCGGCCGAACATATCCAGATGGGCATGTATGGAGCATTCGTGATTCATCCGAAAGGCGAAAGCAATCGTGCCTATCACGGGTCGCCAACATTCAACAAAGAATACACATTTGTGCTGAGTGATCTGGATAGCGCGAGCCATGATCTTGACCAGAAGCACCTCTATGAAAATGGCCCTGACGTGAACTGGACGAACTACCATCCCAATTACTTCTTGATGAATGGCAAGGGCTGGCCCGACACGATGATGGACCCGACGACAAGCGTTAACGCGACGGTTGGTCAGACTGTCCTTGTTCGCCTGATTAATACTGGATACGCGGTGCATTCAATGCACACGCATGGCTTTCACTTCCAGGTAATCGGGACCGATGGACGAAAGCTGGACTCTCCATACTATAAAGATACGCTCTTAGTGGCACCGGGCGAGCGCTACGATGTGATGCTCAAGCTTAACCAGGTTGGACGTTTCATGTTCCACGATCATATAGAGCAAAACACGACGAACGATGGCGACTATCTGGGCGGCATGACGACGATGATCAATGTCAACAACCCTGATGGAAGCAATCCTATACCGATGCCAAAGATGGATAAAGGCGCATAGGGGCGAATAGGGGTGAGAAGGCCTTTTGAGATGTGAGCACGGAACAAACGCGGGCAGGGAATACGCATTCCCTGCCTTTTTCATTGCAGTGGCGGCACTTTCCCTGTTGGAAGGTGCAGAGGTGAGCGGCACAAATTTCTCTGCCGTCAATTTCCGTGACGCAAATTTGCATGATGTGAACCTGAGTAAGGCAGATCTTACAGGTGTTCGTCTGGAGCATGCCTCTTTTGAACAGAAAAGATGAACTAGGCTGTTTCGGGAAGAAGAGGATCAGGAGGAGCCATGCCTGAGAGGAGATCAGGCTCCTGGCTCGAATCCTGGAGCAAAGAAATTGTGTCGCCAGATACGCGCATAGGCATGCGTACATCCGACCGTCCTGGACAGTTGTTCACTGTTGAGTTCGGCATTCTGGCGTAGCAGTGCGTGAATACGCTGTTTCGCGGTAGGCCGTCTTGCTTGAAAGCGCTCGAAAGCCTGTCTTGGTCGCCTCGATTTTGACATAATGTCAGTTATCCTCAGTACGTATAGTTCTCTATTATATTCCGCTTGACAACGAAGCTGCGCTTCTACGCTTTGCCTCAGTCAAGCGGATCGGTAGTATCCGCTGATTGGCTCGTGCAGAAGCATGTCATTATACAGCTCAAGGCACGATTCCTGGTGGAAGAAGTATACCGAAGTATACCGCAGAATCCCCTACAGGTCAAATATTTCTGTGCATGCGGCATCAGCAGAAATTACCCTCCTTTTCGTGTATCCTTCAGCTTATTCTGATGCGTATACTATCTGTCAAGTACAATATGTTGTCGTTTCTATCTACTATTATTGAGGGGTTCCCTGTTTTTGTTACTAAATCGACATATTGCAGTCTTGACACAAATAAATGTGTATGTTATGGTGCGAATGCTGGAATTGAACCCAATTGTTGTGCGAAAAGTAATCTACTTTTGATGTATCAAGAGTCTTCGGTATGCTCCTTACTATGCATTTAGAAACGACGTTGCGCGTGCTCTTATCTGGTCAGAAACGACGTTGCACGTCTAGCTCTCGCTCATCTGACCGAGAGGAAGTGTCTAGCAAAGCTTATCTGAATGAACGGTAATAAGCGTTATTTTGTGCACAGAGACTCTCAATGGATATTATAGTTTATGTCCAATAAGGAGTAAAATATGCAAGTTCCTGTATCCCGACCGAGTGCGGCACGCGCCGTGTTTGTTGAAGGAACGATTGTTGGTGGTATTCTTGCTGCCGTTCATCTTGTTCTCTCTCTTGCGCATGCCTTTGCTGGTTCCTCTGTTCTGAGCGTTATTCTTCTGATTGTGATCGTTCTTGCCTGGTTGGGTGCGTTCTTCTGGGCAGGTGTGCGTGGTGCGAAAAAGACGGGCAGGGTAGGCATGGGCACGCTGACTGGTCTCTGGTGTGCTGTCGTTGCAGGTATCCTCGCTTTTATTATCAACGTTATCATTCTTACTACACTTCCATCATCTTCTATTGATGTGTTTACCGAGTTGATCCGTCAGTCGTTGAGTCAATCAAGCACACGTCCGAATATCAGCGAACAGAGTCTGCGCGCCGGTGTAATAATAGATCTGGTGCTCGGCAACGTATGTCTGACTATTATCGGTATTGGGGTGGGCGCGGGTATTGGTGCATTGGGCGGTTTGCTCGGAAAGAGCCAGGCACCAGCTCTGGCAGCAAATAGCGCTGCAGCGTACTCACCGTATGGGCAAGCGCCATACATGCAGGCTCCCTATGCGCAGGCACCATACTATTCACCATCTGCGCCTTATGCTCAAGATTCGTCGTCATCTTATGGGCAAACACCGCAATCTGCACCATCACAAACACCACAGACGCCGCAAGCTCCACAACCGCCTCAGTTACCTCAAGAATAAAAGAGGCGAACCGCACAAGGGAGAGGGGAAGATATCACAAAGCGTGTGATATCTTCCCCTCTCCCTTGGTCTTAACCGTAACGCTCTTTTACACAGTATTCCGGCTACCCGATGTAATTCATTGCCCGTGAAATAGGGACCAGATTATGCTCTTTAGGCATTATCGCGTCCGCCGCAATTCATCCCAACGCCAACAAACAGGAGCAGAGGCGAACAGTAAGTAGGAACGCGCCGTTCACTTCTGCTCCTGGTCAGATCTTTTCTTTTGCGTCCTTCGTCTCGGTCATCGTTGTGCCTACTTGGTTGTTATGGCGAAGACGTGGAGCTGGCCGCTGCTCACGCTGGTGGGGAGCTTGATGCTGGCAATGGTTTTGCCGGCTTGCAGGTTGACGCTGACGTAGAAGACGTACGTTTTGACGCTCTCTTTGCCACCGAGGTGCCGATTGTTGCGGTAGGTGGCGGTGTACGAGATGCTGTTGCCAAACGAGGGCGTGCTCGTCTTGCCACCGTTCAAGGTCCAGTCGCTGAAGCCGAGGGTGAAGGTGCTGGTGCTACCATCGGTATAGGTGATGGTGGCGGTGCCAGACGATGGGCCGTGGGTCGCTGCGCCGAGGAAGGCCAGGATCGTGGCATTTGGCATCGGCGTGATTGGGATTACCTGTCCATTGGCCTGGTAGTTATCCGCCGTGCCTGCTGCGGCATTGGGCCAGGTGAAGACGACGGTGCGCGTTGGATCGAAGGCGTTGTCACCCGCGTTGAGTCCCGCCTGTTGTAACGCCTGCGCCGAGTAACTTGCCTGCGAAGTATCGAAGTTGCCCGCCGATATATCGCTATCGTTGGTGATCCCTACATTATTATATGCAGGGACAGGGGTTGGGGTTGGCGTCGTGGTCGGGGTTGTTGTGGGCGTGGGCGTTACGGATGGAGAGAGCAAGCCAAAGATGTTCAGGTACGCGTTGCTGCCGATAAAGACTTCACCGTTGGCGACGGTCGGCGAGGTGAACTTGACATAGGTATCCAGTCCGTCGCGGCTGCTGTTCTGCTTGCTGTTATAGAGTTCGTTGCTCAGATTGGTCGCGTCGTAGGCACGCAGCGCGTTTGCTGTATCAAGTGCCCAGACAATTCCTGTTCCCGCCGCACCGTTGTTGCTAGAAACGGTCATGTTGGCACCGGTAAAACCGAAGCTTTCGGGTGCACGCGAGGTTGGTGTGGTACTGAGCAGGCCATTGCTCAAAGAGAAGGCTTTGGCGTTGTCGTTGGCACCACCGAAGTAGACATATTCTTTTCCGTCGGCGCTCTTCCAGTAGGCGGGGTTGCCGTAGAGACCGCCTGTTGTCGAGGGCGGTAGTTCTTGCGGGACGGTGTCTACATCGACGCGGCTCTGGTTGTTACAGACATCGGCAATCGTGTGATAGCCACCCATGTTTGTTGTATCTAGGTTGTAGATACGTCCCTCTTTGCCACCGTTGAGCAGGCGATGCTCTGCGGGAATCAGCAGCGTGCCACCGGAACCAAGATCCGCATCCTCGTTCTCCAGACATTTCTGGTTGAAGGGGGCAAAGTAGTCCTGCACCTGCAACTGCGCGTTAAGCTTGACGAGCGAGTCGCCCGCATCTACCCCGCCTGTGTTCAGATCAAACGTGCCGTTGCCGCTGACAAAGTAAATATTGCCATCGGTGCCCGAGGAGAGCGCACCGCCCGCACCCCAGATGCCGGCACGGGTGCCATTTGCAGTGCTATTGTACACGTTCGCCTGCTGGAAGCTTGAGCCGTTGTAGCTGTAGCTCATAATCCAGCCATGGTAGGGATCGTTGTCGCAGAACGAGCCAAAGCTGAAGTAGATCTTGCCGTTGGCGAGCAAGGGGCTGGCACGCTGGCGCTCTGTCTGCGGATTGAATTTGACCTGTCCATTGACGCTGCCTGCTCCCGTACCGGGAACCGAGGCGGTAATCACAATCGGGCTACCAGGCTTCTCCTGCCCCGTTGCCACATCCAGCGCATGCAGTCGGTAGACGAGCTGGCCGTTCTCCTTCGTCAGAGCAACAGCATAGAGTGTCCCTGTCGCGCGATCAATTACCGGCGTTCCCGAAAGGCCGTTGTCTGGCTGCATATCGGTACAGCTTACATCCGTAAACTGTGGAACGGTCACCGCCGGGGGATTGACGAAACTGGTGTGCCATAGTGGAGCAATGGCGCTCGTCGCATCCGCGTCAAAGGCGTAGATACTATCGTGCTCGGTTGCTGCAAAGACGACATTGTGGCTACTGCCATTCACAGTGAGATTTGGTAGATACAGTGGTTGTGTATATACCTGTCCATCGACAGGATATGAGATACGCTTGCCAAATTGATTTACATTCACATTACTGGTCGTCAGCAGCGTCTCCGTCGCATGATTGCCACTGCGAGCGTTGTCTTCTTTGTACGTCGTTACCGCTGTATTGTCGGCTGCCGCGACAAACGCACCACGATCGGGGGAGGCAAAAGTATACGCTTCTGCAAAAAAACTGATAGCTAGAAAAAAAACAGCCAGAATAGTTACCCATACCAGAGGTTTTACGCGTTGAGATGAATGGATCAAAGTGCAGCTCCTTCAATTCGACTGATGTTCTTGTCATCACGAAATGGAGAATGATATACAGATTAGAATATTACATACTTCCATATCTTATAGGGTTACTCTACAGAAAATTTCCTACAAGTGATTTCTCTTAAATATAAACGAGGCACGGGCGGATTTGTGCATATGGATAATGGATTGTTGAGTTTCAATTTGCCCTTCTCCTACGTACCGTATGTAGAGATATCACCGTTTTCAAGGAGGATTCAGTATGTCACAGAATATTTTGACGCAGCCGCCGCATTCTGTGCGTCATGGTGGGCATACCTGGTTGCAAGTTCTGCTGATCGGCATTCTACTGTTTATTGTCACAACAGTCGTGATGTTTCTCACCGGCAACGTAAATCTGTATCCGACTGTTATTCTGATCGGAAACTTCCTGGTGCCAATCGTCTTTGTCACCTTCTTATACGATCACCAGCATCTGAGCTCGCTTACGCCTGAGACCATCGGTAAGAGCTTTGCTATTGGTGGGATATTGGGAGTGCTTGGGGCATCGGTGCTTGAAACGATCCTGCTTCCCACCCAACAGCCTAACCAGGGCCTCACATTGAGTAGCGCGCTAGGCGTAGGGTTGATCGAGGAAGGGTGTAAGATTCTGGCGGTGGTCTTTCTCGCGCGTAGGATGCGCGGGCGCACAGCGATGGATGGGCTGCTGATGGGTGCGGCAGTGGGCATGGGTTTTGCCGCGCTCGAAAGCACGGGCTATGCCTTCACAGCGTTTCTCTCAAGTGGTGGTCACGTCGGAGCATCAATTGCGGAAACAGTGCTGCGCGGTCTCTTTACACCGTTCGGTCATGGGGTCTGGACCGGCATTCTTGGCGCGGTGCTCTTCCGCCAGAGCGGTCCCACGCGCTTTCGCTTCAATGGCATCGTCATCCTCACCTACCTCTTCGTCTCTATCCTGCACGGCCTCTGGGATGGGCTGCCGGCTATCGTCTTTGCGACAGTGACCGTGGCACCGGGTATTCGTATTCCAACTGTCACCATTATTCTCGGTCTGATCGGCATCATTACACTAGGTGTACTATATCGTAGCGCGCTGCATCAACGCTTCTACCAGAACCAGCCCTATCCACAATCCCCATCACAATCGCCAGGGACAGGGGTGTCTTGAGTGCCAACGCGTAGGGGGGTGACCCCTTCATCAATAGGAGGGCGCAAGGTCCTCCCCTACGCGGTTTTTATGCATCCTGATCAAACGGGAAGTACTCATATTTCTCACACATCACCTGCGCATATGTGCGACGACAGGCACAGGACTGCTGGGAGTAATCGTCGAAACGTCAAGCGCCATACGCCGATCATCTATCTTCACAAAAACCCCTCGCCCCTCGCGCAGGTCAGCGAGGCGCTGGTGCAGCTCACGATTCTCCTCTTTCATCTCCTGGACAAGCTGTTGCAGGTGAGAGAGTTCGCGTAACATATCCTCAAACATTTTTGCCTCCTTGAGAATGTCTTTTCGAGAAGGGTTTTCTCCAACCTCTCTTCTCACTCCTCTACCTCCACGCATTCTTACTTCTACGCTAGAAACGTTTCTCAGCAAGGTTTGTAACATCAAATTCATAGAATGATTTTCAGAAACTTCTTCGATATTGATCAAATGAAATACGACTCTCAGATACTTTTGCACTTGCTTTATCACAGTGCCAAAGAGCATTATACAGGACAAAACGAAAAAGGCTACTGAAGAATATTTCAGTAGCCTTTTCTCTTATCAAAAGGAACGTCTGTTTCGCTCGATACGCACTATATTTTCATTTTAGAGACCTGCTCGACCAGCTCCATCAGTTCAGGAGGAAGGCCGGGCGAAAACTCTTCAGGGCGCTCTGGAGCTGGCGTAATGGGGGCACCCTCAGGTGGCTTCTGCGTGGCGCGCAATTGCTCCTCTTTGTTTGAGGGCGATGGGCCGTTGAAAATCTTCGCCATCTCAGAGCCATCCAGACGCCAGTGATGCTGCTCCAAATGGATACCCTGGTCCATCAGCTTTTTGACTTCGGGATATTTGGTGGCATCAAAGTTTGGCACAGGTAGCACCTTGCCCCAATTGACACCCAGCGACTCCAACGCCCTGGCATACACGTTCTCGTGGGCATGATCGCGCACAATCAGGTACGCAACGGTAGCACGTGCTGTCTTATTATCGGTCATTTCATAAATGCGGCACTTTTGCAGACGCCCGGTAGACTCCAGCATCAAGTTATAGAGTAAGTCAAGCACCAGGTTACCGCTATTGTAGACGTATGATCCCAACCAGGGATTGCCGGCCGCATCGACTGGCATTGCCCCCTGCGCACCCACCAGGAAGTGATGAATGTTGCCATGGCTGAGCGCCATATTCAATGGTGTGCTTCCACCTGCCCCCGGTGTATCCTGTGCGGCACTATCGAGCAATCCACCCTTCGGCTTATAGCCCGGTGCACCATCCAGCAGACGGTTGATCGTGGTTGCGATCAGTTCAACATGGCTGATCTCTTCAATACCAACCGCTTGAATCAAGTCCAGGTACGGTTTTGCCTTGCCGCGGAAATTGAAGCTCTGGAACAGGTATTGCATCATCGTTCTCATCTCGCCAAACTGCCCGCCCAGGCCTTCCTGCAACGCATTCGCCGCCGCTGGATCTGGCTCATCAGAAACGATTGGATTGATCAGATTTTGCACGTGGAAAAACATAACTTTTCTCCTCTATACTGAGAAATAGAACACTACGTTACCAGGGATACTACTTCACATCACTATTTGAAAAGCAAGTAGCCATTCTAATTGCACATAACCTGTTAGGCCATATGACAATCTCTATACATGGACACGTGTGAGGCTCCTATTTCGACGCAACATGTAACACACCCACTGCCAAACGCATGCTCTACGGATGCGAGAGGGAGAGTGAGAGAATACCGTTCCCACGAGGCGCTCTGGAAGATGCTGCCTCTCCCCTGAGAGATGAATCAGGTGCAGGGATCAAGCAGAGAAGAGACTGAGCAACAGATTGCCACGACGTGTGCGCGCGCTTGAGCGCCTCTCTCCTCGACGTACTGGCGTTGTTCCCCTGTGGGAGCACCGTTCGCGTGGCTCATGGATCCCTCTGAAAAATTAAATAGCCCCGAAATAAACAAGAACCGCTTGCTCAACAGCACAAAACCGAGTAAGATAGCGCAGGAAGCTCTTTCCACACTCACTTTCCGAGGACGACAACGGTTGCTCACAGAGGACTTACAGCTATGCCAAATTTCTTCACGCTTCTTATACAGAAGCTCTTCCAGCGCAAGCCGGTTGAGCAACAATTCATGAATATTCGCCAGCGCGTGGACATCGCCGATCTGGTCAACTCAGCTCCCTTCTCCGTTTATGGACCTGTGGGAACTCCGCTGGATCTGGTACTGTGCAACCATATGCATAGCGCCATTGGCAAGCGCCTCACGACGGTGGGCTTCATCTTCACCACCCCGCGCTATCCGCAGGCGCGCGAAAACTTTGAACTCTACTCGATTGATACCCGGAAGCCCGGCGTATCCTCCAGCCTCCAAGGTACAAGCGACAACCCGCTCCATGCCCCCGCTGCGCTCCTCTTCAGGCGCTACCGCTACAGCCAGGAGGATTTTGAGCGTGCGCAAAGTATGCAGGCTTCTCATCAATGGAAGGGGAGCCTGAGCATCGACGGTACGTCCTTCACAGGTGAGCTTCACTACTGGCACCCACCTTACTCGCTCGCGCAATTTCTGCTCAAAAGCGATGGCACCCTGCTCAGCGGCACCTCCGCATGCCTCTCGGAAAACGAACTCTTCGACCTCCTCCGCGCCCTTAAACACCTGAAAAACCTCTCCCCGACCCTCGTGCAATACCAGCAAAACATGGATGCCGAACGAGAGCGCTTATTTGGTATATAAATTATTATATCATTGCACTCCTCGTGCCCCGTATGCTATGCTATAGTTCAGGGAGTGGTGGAGCAGGCAATAGAGGGAGCAGGCTAACAAGGTATGCCCACAAAAAATAAGACGACACGTAGGATGGAGCTACTTCAAGCGGCTCGGCAGGTACTTGCCGAAAAAGGCTTTGAGGCAACGACGATCTCAGAAATTGTAGCACGCGCCGGAGTAGCCCAGGGCACCTTCTACCTGTACTTTCCCTCAAAGATTGCAGTTGTTGTAGCTTTGGAAGAAGAGGTTCAGGAGCAGATTGAGACGGCGATTCGCGCGGCCTTCGCTTCCTCCTCGCACGTCGGCGAGCTCATTGAACAGAGCGTCAGTGCCGTCTTCCGCATCCTGGGGGAGCAGCGCGATATCCTGCACGTGATCCACTCCGGCGTCAGTTGGAGAGAGGCACCCTCCGAGCGCCAGCGTATCTTCGCCCCATATTATGCCCTTATCGCTGAACTGATCCGTCATATGCAGGTACGAGGCGAGATTGATCATGCTCTTCATCCCGAAACAACCGCTGTACTTATCGTCGGCACCGTCTACTACGCTGCCGACGAATGTTACCTCTATCAATCCAATCTCTCGCCCGAAAACTATGTCCAAGAGACCGTCGGCTTTGTGTGCCGCGCCCTTGGGGTACGGTAGGACGATTACTCTGCTACCAGCTCCGGTTCCAGCTCTTGCTCGTTCTCGGATAACTGGTAGAGCTGCTCGACCGTCTGATGACGGGCACGCTCGATACGTGCGACGCGTTTCTGGAACTGTGTCATGGCGAAGATGGTGTAGCCGGGCAGGTCCAGGCCGAAGGGCTTGTCATCTCCGTACACATCCCCCTCCTGCACCACACCCAGAGCGTATGGCAGCAATTCGTTCATTCGGCTCTCTGCAATCTCCCACAGGTTGGGATTCTGCGCGACGAGCCGCGAGATCAGGAAGACGCCATAAGCGATGTGCCGCGATTCGTCCCGCTTGAGATAGCCGACGCCCTGGAGCAACCCTGGCATGCTACCATTGGCTGAAAGGGCATCGAAGTAGCTCTGATAGCCCGTCTCAGCTAACACCCCCTCAACAATCATATTGTAGGTCACCGACGCCCTGATCAGCGCTTGCGGCGAACGATCTTGCAGCAGCGCGTTCATCGCTTGAGGCAGTTCTTCATAGAAGAGCTTGTGGTAGCTCGGACTATGGTAGTGATGCAAGTCCTGCGGCTCCTGCACCACCTCATCCAGGAAGCGACGGAAGAACTCGGTATGCTTGGCTTCTTCCCACAGGAAAGTTGTCAGAAACATCTCTTCCTCAAGGTACCCCTCCTGGGCAATCGCGAGCATCAGCGGCAGCAGATCAAGGGTCACACTCTCTTCACCGGCCTGGAAGAGCGCGGTCAGGCGCATTATAGCATCCTTGTCCGTGGCAGAGAGCGTGCGCCAGCTCTCCTTATCCTGAGTGAAGTCGATGCTGCGCGGGTCCCACACTCCCAGCCGCTTGGCCTTATGATAGAGACGCATGGGCAAGATATCATGACGCAATCCTCGCATACTGGTCGTCGTAAATGAGGTATGAACCGTTTCTGTCATTGCCATTCCTTCTTTCTCGTTCGGGAAGAGTTCTCCAGGACTCACTACATCGCAAAGAGGGCTGAAACGAACGATGTGTAGGGAGCGTGCGGCCTCGCTCATAGGCATCAAGCTAATGACTACAGATACGCATCCATCATACAAAAGCAGAGGAGTAAATATGACTGACTGTCAGTCATATTTACTCCTATGATAACCACTTGTACTAACATCTGTCAATAGGACGATTTCGTCTCTCTCCCCAGGCATCAAAGTGCCAGGAGTTCTCGGACCTTACGCGTTCTCTCACCGCCTCCATCCTTGCCATCCCTGGCTGCTCAATCACGTTCAGCCCACGCTAATGAGAAGAGTGTTCGGGTTCATCGAAAGGACACTCTTCTCTCGCTTAACACAGCAATACCCACAATATCTGCACTCTCACTCTCAACAATAGAGAAAAAATGCATGCACGCTTTTTTCTTTATAAAATTATTCCCCAAAAAGGAATAATTTTATGCTTTTTTAATACTGTATGTGCTATGATCAGGCTCTAGTAACGCCTTACATACAGATGCAAAGGCGCAGCAGCACCTTTCGAGAAAATTTCTTTTAAGCATTTTCCTTCCATTCATGCGAAAGGTCTCGCACATGGGCAGGACATATTACCTTGATCTGCTTACGCTCGTCACGAATCTACGAACAGAGACGGCGTGGCTTAGAACTTCTCTTACGCGCAAAAACGCCGGTATTTCTTCACCGAGTACAGGCTTTGTTCGCGTTGAACGTGGAAAAATCGTAGACTGTCGTATCGAGAGTCAAAACGGTGCTCTGCTGACAGGACCACGTGCACTGCAAATCCTGCAGCAGATCCAAGAGTGGTATGTCGAACTGGATCCTCCAGCTTTCATGCAGGAATCGCCGCGCAGCGACTACACGGGGCAGGCAGAACAGCCAACGCAAACACGACAGATAGGGAAAGCGCTGCAGCCCGTACAGCTTCCACATGCGCCACATGCGCCGTACGTTCCGCAGCGACGCATGCAGCTTCAGCCACATTTTCTGCAGGGATTCAGTACACGCGAACGCATGATCTATCACACTATATTTGCAAAAATTGATGGCAAACACACCGTTGAGGAGATTAAACAACAGTTACGCCTGGCACCAGAAGTCATCGATTACGTCTTAACCGATCTACGCAACAAGCTGATTATTGAATAGCCATCATAAAGAATTTCTGCTCTAGCATACCCAATCAGCAGCAGACTATCGCTACGAGTCACAATCCCTGACAGCCCTCAATGGCATCGTCTATCTAGGCGCAGATAGTCAGACTGGCGATACGTTCAATGCTTTTAATGAGGCGAGTGGACAACTGTTATGGAGCGTTCAGGAACCGTATTGTACTGAAATCACAACTCCAGGCCTTTTCGCTCAACCGTAACGCCTTCCGCACGCTTTTATCATACGGGTAAGGAAAGGCATATTTTGTTGCACTCTCTCCGTGGTGCCATTATTGCATTTTCCTAAAGGATAAGATATACTGCCCTGTGTAATATAAAATAACCCGGCAAAACGAAGCACACTCTAATACAGAAATTCTTTGGAAAGGCTTGTAAGGACAAGCAGGACCCTTTAGCACGTATCCAGGTGAAGCAAGCAACATATACCTCCAGGAAATATATACCCCGTTGCACATTGCCGCTTTTTGCATGAATGAAAGGAATTCAATACTATGAGTGATGTAATAGCATATCCAACAGAAGACATGAAGCGCACGGCTCGTGAGATTCGCACCATTCTAGACACCCAATGGAGTAAGCACGTCTCCAACTATAGCACCTTCACAGAATTGCTCGGGGCGATTGCTGGCGGTCTACCTGCCGCAAAGCGACAAGAAGCGCAGCATGAAGCCGAACAATGGCAGCAGAAGATGCAAAAGCAGTATACGGCACTGTATGATCTTGCAGATGCTCTAGAAAAAGGCTCAATCACTATGGACGAGACTGATCAAGATGTCTCGAAAACCTTTCACCACCACGCAAATTTAAGCTAATCAGTATACAGAAATATAAATAAATCAATACAGAGCGTAAAAAATGCTTGCGCGTCAGGAGTAAATGTATGGGAGACATTCTTGACAACCTTGGTAGCATGTGGAACAATCTGGAACATACGGGAGAAGCCGTTTTTCACTCAATCGATGAGGTGATCAGTCACCTGAGCATATTGGGAGTTCCAAGCTTTGCATCACTTGAGCAATTTATCCATTTTCTCATTTCGGAGGGCGAAAATCCTTTTACCTTCTTACCAAAAGTAGTGGGTGAGATTAACAGTCGGGGAGGCAGTGCGGTCGAAGTGCTGGAAGAGCTTGCCAGTGATTTTATACTTCTAGGCCCTATCCGTGCAACACAGAATCTGTACAACAAGAAGGTCGCTCCATTGCTGAACGGCTTGAATCAGTATACTCAGACATCTCATACTGTAGCTTCTGTGCACCAGGACACCATCACCCAGGTGCAACAGAAGTTAACAACGCTGCGGCAGGGAACAAATGGCTCAATGGCACTGCAAGGAGACTTTGCCACGGCCCTGGACACGCATTTTGCCACGATTCACAGCAACGTCACCCAGCTCACTACCCCCCTGGCATCGTCTTCTGATGCCTCAACGGGTGATCCATGGGCACAGTTTCTGGACAGCATAGGCAAGGCAAACCACGAACTTCTGCTCGCTATTGAACAGGTACCTCAATGGAAAATCATCCTGTGTGGCGTGCTAGATCTCGCAATAGTCTTTGTTGCCCTCACAGTCAACGTTGTCGTCGCTGTACCAACAGGGGGAGCAGCACTCGTACCACTAATCCCTATAGACGGCGTCCTGGTGATTGCAATAATACTATTAGATGTAGCGATTCTTGGACTCTTCGAGCCTTTCCTGAAATGGCTGGTTCAGATAATTGCTGCCGTTATCGCGCTCGGAATTCAAGAATTTACTTATCACACTCAGGCACACTCCACTGCTATCCCATATCCTCAGTGGGTCTTACCAGATGGGCAACCTCTTCCTAAAGCTAGAGAAGCTCGTGCCCGAGCACTTTGGGATCAGTACCGAGGCACGATAGGCAAAGCCTTAACAGCAAGTATTATTGCTTACCTTTCCCTATATTGTAGCGTCTCAGTAGCACAGGATTTACTGGATAATTGGGCGCTATTTGGACCTGTGTTGACGCAGTTGAATAATGATGAACTAGGCGATGTATTATCAGCGGAGGCGCTCATCAATGCAATTGTGCGCATTGGACCACTAAATGTGAAAACACTAGGATTTCCCTATCCATGGACTAACCCTGATGGAAGTCCAGTTCGTAATAATGGTAGAATTGTGCAAGGTGATATAGATATTGTCACAAAATATAATCCTCCCTGGTATGTTGAGGTTGGACCTTATACGAAAGGCGATGATCCGGCGCATTTCGTCAGACAGCTAACGCAATTAAAACGCTACGCTGATAACCAGAATCCTCCAGCGACGGCAAAATTTTATATGCAAATGCCTTCTGTACCAATGACAGCTAACCAGGCTACTAGCATGGGAGAGACATTAACCATTGCTAGAAGAATCCTGGATGGGCAGAATATTTCTACTACAGTAGATCCAACAACAGGTGAAATTATTCCACCACTTACTACACAAAATGTAGTTGTCATGGGTCGTCCTGAGTCAAATTGCCCAACAAATTGAACGAAATAATAAGGAGATCATAATATGTCTTCAACAGACATATACAATCGCAGAATGTATATCTGCTTGCCTCACCAGATTCGCAGTGCCCAATGGATTGAGGAGATTCTTCATCACCTGTGGAACTACGGAATGAACTTCCCTAACTTCAAACTCAATGGACAACAGCCTCTCACCTGGAATGAACTGCGGATTGCTATAGATATAGAGTCAGGTGACGAAGAAACATTTCAATCCCAGATCGCTCGAATAGCAAAATCTGGTGGTTACTTATTTCTCGCGCATGACCTCGGCTGGCCGTCACTCGGTTTCGAGTTGGGAAAGCATACATCTTTGGATTGGCTGGTCCTATCCGTACGAGGATTGGAACTTGAACCATACTGGAACCGGAAGCAGGAGCAATATGAGACGCCTCTGGGCTATCTCGCTGTCTATCAAGCATTTCTAGAGTGGGCCAGAGTGCTGTGCGAGATCGTGAAACCGCTCTTTGGCTTTGGCTATTGTGAACGCTATCTCAGCAACTTCGATGCCTATTATGAATACGTGCGTGTACAAGGCGAACTGCCACAGCCAGGTCAAATTCCACAGATCGATAACTGGTTTTCGCACCCACCTTTGCGCTATTTTGCTCCTGCCTTGCTCACGTCGGATCTACAAAACGACTTGCTCTCACGCGAGAACTGGCAACTCCAACGCCTCACGACAGGAGGACTCTTTGTCACTCCTCCCGATCCAGAATACACCTATCTCGCTTATGCAGGCTACCATGAATTGCACTATACTGACACTCAAAGCGAAGCTTCACAGGAAGGACAGAGTAATGTCGGAAGTCAGCAGGATTTAGCTCACGAGGAATTGTTCAGAACGCAGCGTGCCCACACCATTTTCACAGCTATCAATAACCAGACGGGTATGCACAAAGCCCAATCGTACTTATCATCTTTAGAGACGTATCAAAAAGGAGATCACCCTGGCATAGAACATTGAATATTCCAAGAACTTGCAAAAGGAGTAAGCAAAACTAGAATGGGAGCAATCTATAACGACATTTATCTGATTAAGAAACGGAGGTTCGGCACATAGAAGATTCTAGTTACATCCTCTATTACTCGTGCAATCAGGACGATTTTCACAATGGTAAAGACTATCAGAAGTTTGTAGAAGGCTTGGTTCACTTACAGTTCTATGTTGCCTTTCCAGGGGAAGAAATCCAGCAAGCAACGCTTACAAAACCTGGTGTTTCACCACTACTGCAAGAAGCTATTCAGAAAGATCAGACGCAAACTACTGTAGAATGAGCTATCACTGCCTACTCGCTCGGCCATAGCGAACCATGTGGTGGCTACTCATTTGAGATACAAAATTATATAGATGATGAAGCTCTCGTTGTACAGTTTATTGAACGTCGATTTGACCAATCATTCAATGGTGAGCACATGTATGAACAGTTCTTGCAAGCGCTGTCTTTAACCTATCAGGTTTATCATCCCTTTTATGGATTCCAGATCAGCATGTTGGCAGAGAGCCGTCCAGCGACAACACAGGAAGAGGCGTTAGCTCAGAAGATTGAGTGGCTGTACGATATCAATGTGTTTGGTCCTGAACTAGTCGAAAAATTGGCAAAGAGCGGTTGGAGGCTGCTCCTGCACAAAAAATTATCGCATTTGAGGATGGTGGGATGATGCTTTTACCTCGCTCCTACCTTTATCCTGACTTCGGCAAATATAGTTTTAAAGAGGTTGCAGCTCATCTCGGTCTTTCATATACAGAATAGTAAGGAAATAAGAAAATACAAGATGGGAGAAACCTACAACGACATCTATTTTTTTACCCGTCAACAAGAGGAAATTTACGCACCTGACGCATACCGCCAACTCGTTGATAGCCTTGTAGAGGTGGGCTTTTATGTAGATTTGCCAGCGGGAGAAATAGATCAGAAAACGCTTACCTCTCCTGGTATCTCCAACTACGTTCAGCAGGAGATAGAAGATGGACAGCATATTACACATGCTGAGTGGCATCTGCAAGTCTATTCTCTTGACCCCGATGAACCTTTTGGAGGCTTCTCTTTCGAGATAGGAAGCGATAGAATTGA
>DAOUDD010000226.1:0-23289 GCA_034431765.1 Ktedonobacteraceae bacterium
ATGTGCCAATTAGTTACAGTGATGAATGGATTCATAAAAAGAAACGAGGACCAGGCTGACATGAATGTTTCAGTGAACTCCGACGCAGAGAGCATGACGGTGCCCGATGGTGCAAACATCTATTCTCGTAAGGTGGCACGGAGCGGGCATATCTCCTACGAGGGACGACCGTACTTCATCAGTAAGGCCCTTGCTGGACGCTATATCCGCTTAATTGTTCTGGCGGACCGCTTGATCGTTGATGCGTCGATCCCTTTGCACAAAGAGTATCCTCTTGTATAAAATAGATAGAGTCCGGTTATATGCTAAGGAGACAGTATGGAACACCGTTTGAATAATCCTAATCCAACGACAGTTGCTTCTAGTAATGTTGCTGATGAGCCAATGACAGGACTCAAGGAGCTTACAGATGGGCAGGAGCAGCAGGTACGCGAGCGCCCCGAAGAGGTGAGTGCAGCCAGCGATCATATGGGTCATTTTGATCCCACAAAGACGCTCAATCGCAGTGCAGGCGTCAAGATCGACGTGAAAGATACCGATTTCTACTACGGCTCGAAGCAGGCGTTGTATAAGGTGACAATCCCGCTGCTGGAGCGTCAGGTGACGGCCCTGATCGGACCTTCCGGTTGTGGCAAGTCAACCTTCTTGCGCACGCTCAATCGCATGAGCGATCTCGTTCCCGGCACCCGTACCGAGGGAAATGCGCTGTTCGATGGACAGAATATCTATGACAAAAAGACTGATGTTGTGCTGCTCCGTCAACGCATTGGTATGGTCTTCCAGCGCCCCAATCCCTTCCCCAAATCAATCTATGAGAATGTAGCATATGGCCTGAAGATACAGGGCAAGCCAAAGAAGTATATTGACGAGATGGTTGAGTATAGCCTGCGTGGTGCGGCGATCTGGGATGAGGTTAAGGATCGATTGAACACCTCAGCACTCGGTCTCTCCGGCGGTCAGCAGCAGCGCTTGTGTATCGCTCGTGCGCTGGCAGTCAAGCCCGATGTGCTGCTGATGGACGAGCCGGCTTCCGCTCTCGATCCTATCGCGACGCTGAAGATTGAGGAGTTGATTACCGAGCTTGTCAAAGATTATACTATTATTATCGTGACGCACAATATGCAGCAGGCAGGCCGTGTCTCTCACTACACCGGTTTCTTCCTCTCCGGTCGCCTTGTTGAGTATGCGCCAACGGTGCAGCTTTTCGAGCACCCGCAGAAGAAAGAGACGGAAGATTACATTAGTGGGCGTTTCGGTTGATCCATGAGTGAGCAGGAGGCGATAGTGACACGTAAAATCCTGGTAGTCGATGATGAAGCTGTTCTAGTAGAGACGATTGCCTACAACCTGGAACAGTCTGGCTATCAGGTGATCACAGCAAGCGATGGGGCAAGCGCATTGGAAGCAGCCCACCGCGATGTGCCTGACCTAATCATTCTGGACGTTATGCTGCCTGGTATGGACGGTCTGGAGATCTGTCGCCTGCTGCGCCGCGAAGACGATACTGCGACGGTGCCGATCATCATGCTTACCGCCAAAAGCGAGGAGATCGATAAGGTGGTGGGCCTGGAGGTTGGCGCGGATGATTATGTAACGAAGCCCTTTGGACGACGCGAACTGCTGGCACGCGTGCGCGCTTTGATACGTCGCGCTGACTATCCCGGCGTCAACACCGCTGAAGAGCACACGAGCGAGACTGGCGCAGGAGAGAGCAGGGGGAGCATTCAAAATAATCGGGACCGCGAGCTTGTCGCTGGTCCCCTACGCATTGACCTTGCGGGCAGGCGCGTCAATTGTCGCGGACAGGAACTCGAATTGCAGCCCAAGCAGTTCGACCTGCTCACCTATCTCGTACGCAATCGTGGCACCGTTCTGACACGTGACCAGCTTCTGCACAACGTCTGGGGCTACGACTACGCTGGCGATACACGCACCGTCGATGTACACGTGCGCTGGCTACGTGAGAAGCTTGAGGAAGATCCTGCCAATCCCAAACTGATCCAGACCGTACGTGGCGTTGGCTACGTCTTCCGCTACTAAAACCCCTATTTATATCTCTCCATTACGTTATTTCTTGCAGCGCAGTGCGTAGCTTTGCATAGACGCTATCCAGGTGCTCTGGTATTACCTTGATATCAGCAAGCACCGGCATAAAATTTGTATCACCATTCCAGCGCGGCACAATGTGATAATGCACATGCTCCGCGAAGCCTGCCCCCGCCACCTTTCCCTGATTGATTCCCATATTGAATCCATCGGGATTCATTGTTTTGCGTAGCGCCTGCAACGCCAGCTTTGCCTGTGTCATCAGCTCGCTCAACGTCTCTGCGTCCAGCTCTTCAATGGAGGGACGATGCTCGAACGGCGCGATCATCAGGTGCCCATTGTTGTAAGGGTACAGGTTGAGCATCATAAAGCAGCGCTCTCCACGATAGAGAATATGATGTTCTTCATCACGCTGCTCTGCCGGTTGGGTACAAAAAATACACCCTGGTTTGGGTGGAGTCTTTGGCTCAATAAACGCCATACGCCAGGGTGCCCACAAATTTTCCATACCAGAAAAGCCTCTACTTTGTCTTAAAATTGTGTTTCTATGTGCGTGGAGCAGAGGTATCAGAGGTATCTGTAGGAGGTGCAAGTTCTATCCACTGCTGCGCCCAGGTGCGAATCGCGTCTAGAACGGGCTTAAAAGCACGTCCCTTCTCCGTAAGCTGGTATTCAACACGTACGGGAATTTGTGGATAGACCACGCGCTGCACAACCCCCTCAGCCTCCAATTCGCGAAGCCTATCACTTAGCACGCGATCAGAAAGCCCCTCAACCAGTGATGTTAGCTCACAGAAACGCCGTGGGCCATCCATCAAAGCACTTAAGAGCAGCCCGGTCCAGCGCTTGCCTAGAACCTGGATCGCATGCTCATAACGGGGACAGAAATGAGTAATTTGTGCTATTGTCTGATCTTTTGATTGCGTCGCCATAACTGCTTGCCTGCTAGTGCCCATCCGGTCCAGAGAGGAACCAGAAAAAGGCGTATCTGGAACAACTACTATCTATACGAATGCGGAAGGCGCCCGGATGAGCGACATAGACAGCAACAAAATTCCTCACCGGAAAGAAGAAACGATTGTTGCTCGTGTGTCTCTAAGTATACCATATTCTGATTCCTAAGGCAATATTTGAAACTTATAAAAAGTAAGGAATTTGTGATGCAACTTTTGTAAGCAATCATCCAGGCAATATAATTATTTGCAGCTTTATAGACAATTAATTTGCTGCATGTTATAGTGGAAGGAAGAGCACAAAGCCATGTGGTAAGAGGAGGATGTAGTGATGAAAAAGTATGATGAGAGTCTGAAGAAGTTTGTAGGGGCAAATCCACAAAGTTTCCTTGACTGGCTACTTCCAGGCGCAACGATTACGCGTGCACTGCCAACCGAATTACACAGCTGCAGCATCTTTGTTGACGCGTTATACGAGACGCAAAATCGGGACGGGAAGCGCCTTCTGGTACACTTTGAGTTCCAGCGGAGCGCGCAAAACGATATGCCAGAGCGATTGTTGGAGTATAATATCCTTGCGAGCCGTCAATATAAGGCTAGCGTCTACTCATGTGTAATCTACTTGACAGGTGAAGGTTCTATAGAAGAGTCTCCATTAATCTGGTATCTACCAGACGGCGATGAAGTGGTTCGCTTCCACTATCAAAGTGTGCGTCTCTGGGATGAAGACCCGAGCCAGTTTAGAAAGCCGGGACAAGAAGGTATTCTACCTCTTGTAGTGCTGACAAAAGGGAACGCTCGACCGGAAATAGTTGACGAGGTTATTCAACGACTATTTGCTGCTGGTCAAGAATCTCTCCTCCCTATGACGGAGGTATTGGCCTCATTAGCTTTTGGAAAGAACGTGGCATATACTGAATGGCTCAGCAGGAGGTTTGTGATGTTACACGATATCTTACGCGATACCCCGGCCTATCAAAGAATTTTGCAAGAGGGACGCGAAGAAGGACGCGAAGAAGGGCGACAAGAGGGCAGACTGTTAGGAGTACGAGATGCATTTTTGACGCTTGTACAAGCGCGATTCCCCCACATCTCCAAGCTCGTGAAAACTCAAGTAGATTCTATAAGCGATCTGCACGTCTTGGAAGATGCACTTGTAAAAGTGTATACAGCACAAACAGAGGTAGAGATGCTGCAAATTGTTGTAGATATGAGTAAGCTGTAGAGGGAACACACAGGCTGATGCTAGAAGTTTCCCTGGATACCTTTCTCAATACCTTTCATCTCACGTTGGATTTTCATGCGGAACCTGGTAGGACAACGGTGTTGTTGGGGGAGAGTGGCGCGGGCAAGAGTACGGTTTTGCGTCTTCTCGCTGGCTTGCTGCACCCGCAAAAAGGTCATATTGCCATCGATAAGGAGGTCTACTTTGACAGTGTGCAGCGCATTGTTGTACCTCCTCAGGCGCGCCCCTTCGGCTACGTCTTCCAGGACTATGTGCTTTTTCCTCACCTGACGGTGTTTGAGAATGTTGCCTTTGGCTTACGTGCACAGCATCTTGCCCAGAACCCTATTCGTCAACGGGTGGGCGCAGTGCTGGAGCAAATGCACCTGACAGGCATGGAGCAGCGCCGACCCTCTCAACTTTCGGGAGGCCAGCAGCAACGTGTCGCTATCGCACGTGCACTCGCTTTACAGCCACAACTCCTGCTTCTTGACGAGCCTCTATCAGCATTGGACGTCCAGACACGGCGCAAGGTACGCCAGGAGCTTCTTACGTTGCTCGCACAAACACGTGTTACAACTGTTATGGTCACGCACTCCTACCTGGAGGCTCTACTCTTTGGGCAGCAAATTCTCGTGCTAGAGGCTGGTAAGGTCATCCAGCAAGGGGGGCAGCAGGAGCTGCGTGAGTATCCACGCTCATCATATGTGGCAGAACTTGTTGGCCTTAACTTTTTTCAGGGTCGCATCGTGAGGTACGAATCAGAGACAACGGGAATTATTCAGTTGTCCTATGGGCCTGAAATTGTTGCAACGCTCAAAGAACGTGTGCCAGATGGGAGCACTCCCCCTCTCGGATCACATGCCCATGTCGTAGTGAATCCACACAGTATTACGTTACACGCACGACCGCCTGAAGGCTCAGCACGCAATAGTTTCCGCGGTCGTATTCTTCATCTACTACACATCGGTGCAGCAGGAGAAGAGAGCCGTGTACGCGTCAATATTGCGCTTGAAGGGTACATCTCCTCATCAACTCTCCCTCCACTCACCGCTGAAATCACTGAGGCATCAGTTGCTCGCATGGAACTGGTAGAGGGGAAGCAGATCTACGCCACCTTCAAGGGGACTGAAGCTGCCGCATACGTGTAAACATTCCAGGTCTTCTTGTTTCTTACTCATGCACCGTCTCGCTCTGCCATGAAGCGGTATCGGGAAGCGTTTGTTTCAGCGCAGTAGCCAGGCCATCCAGATCCGTTACATCATCGCGGTAGACGGCCCACACCTTCGCCTTCTGCCCTTGCTCGTTCACTTTTCTATAGAGAGTCACGCTGATACGTTTGCCGTTAGGAAAAAACTCCTCTTTCACCCGCGTCACATCTTCCCAACGAACGGCAATGACTTCTCCACGCTTATTGCTTCTCACCACGCTTTCCGGTCCTACGGTGATGGTGAAGGGAACCGGAGCAACAAGGGTCAGGTAGTAGACAAAGCCGCCGATAAAAAGAATGGCGGCGATTGTACTACCAACAACAGAGGCGTCATTGTGCTGATTATGCTGATAGATCGCGATCCAGACAACCAGGGCAACGATAGCAATAACACCAAGAACGGTGACAATACGCTTGAATGGACTCAGCCCCGGTCCTATAAATACCTGCTCGGATGAGACAGAAGATGATGACATACAAAAGCTCCACAGGCTGTCAAAGCCTGCTTCCATCAGCATTACATGTTAATGGAAGCAATCAGGAAAAGGACATTTTATGTATTTGGATGGCTGGTGAGCTGTTTGCGAGTAGTCCGTTCGCAAACAGCTCACCACTCAAAACCCTCTCAGCGCTATACGCGCGAGCATGGAAATGCTCTGATCTCGATGAAAAGGTAGTGTTAGAGGATATTTTTGCCGAGGCTTGCCAGAAATTCAATATTATTGTTGGTCTTTGCCATTACCTGGAGTAGTGCCTCGGTTGCCTCAAGGCTGCCTTTGCCGCTCTGCTGATCGGCCAGAGTTGAGAACATGCGCCGCATCACGACAACCGCGCGCATCGTCTTATCGTCGAGTAGCAGTTCCTCACGGCGTGTGCTGGAACGAGCGATGTCGATAGCAGGGAAGACACGACGCTCGGCCAGTTCCCGCTTCAGAATCAGCTCCATGTTACCAGTGCCCTTGAACTCTTCGTAGATCACGTCATCCATACGGCTACCTGTATCCACAAGTGCTGTTGCGATAATCGTCAGACTACCACCTTCTTCGATCTTACGCGCAGCACCAAAGAATTGCTTGGGTGGGATGAGCGCACTCGGATCAAGACCACCGGAGAGTGTACGACCGCTAGGCTGAACCGCGAGGTTGTAAGCACGGCTCAAACGTGTAATGCTGTCGAGCAGGATAACGACATCACGGCCACTCTCAACCAGACGTTTCGCGCGCTGCAGCACCATCTCGGCCACACGTGTATGAGCTTCAGTTGGCTCATCAAAGGTTGAACTGATCACTTCTGCCCTGACGGAGCGTTTCATGTCCGTCACCTCTTCAGGTCGTTCACCGATCAGGGCAATCATCAGGTGAGCATCGTTGTAGTTTTCGGTGATGGAGTTGGCAATGGATTTGAGGAGGATCGTTTTACCAGCTTTCGGGGGAGAGACAATGAGACCGCGTTGCCCTCGTCCTATCGGAGCAACCAGATTCACCAGGCGACCTGAGAGATTTGCTGGATTGGTCTCAAGGTTGAACATATCACGTGGGAAGATGGGGGTCAAATTATCGAAGTGGGGTCGCCGTTTGGCAATTTCCGGGTCGATTCCATTAATTGCCTCAACTCGTAACAGGCCATAGTACTTCTCATTGTCTTTCGGTGGGCGAACCTGCCCGGAGACCATATCACCCGTTCGCAGTCCGAAGCGGCGAATCTGTGACTGTGAGACATACACATCCATGTTACCTGGTAAGAAGCGCTCCTGCCTCAGGAAGCCGAAGCCATCCTCCACGATCTCCAGTACACCCGCGCTGAAAATGTTCCCCTGTTGCTCCGTATTAGCTTGAAGTAGGCGAAAGACGAGGTCCTGTTTTTTGAGGGTGCTGTAACCGGAGAGTTCGAGGTCACGAGCAATGTCGCGTAACTCCGTAATTGTTTTGGTTTCTAACTCAGCTATATTCACGTTGTCTAAGGGCGCGCTGACATGTTGAGGAAAACGCCCTTTCTCCTTTCTCGTTGAGAACAGATACTTTGGTGGGAAAAAATCTACATGCAATCAAGCACACGGACGTGCCCGATTGAAATTTGCAGCGTCTAAGTGGTTTAGGAATTAGTAGAGGTGCCGACCAAAGCCAGAGTCATTCTACACTTCTGTGGAACGCCCGCACACAAGGAACCTCGGAGGGTAGTATCGGTGATACAGGTGTATACGTGTAAGTGTCAATCCTCTGGAGCTAGTCAGAAATATACCACAGGTACGAACAAATGTCAAGAGATGCATCTGAATGATCTCGTGCTAGAGCATCCAAATACTTTTCTTTCGATAGCGTCAACGTAGGAGTTACTATCGCATGGTATCCTGGCACCATTTTCGCATCGCATAGTTTGCACTGGAAGAACGAGTCAGGTTCGCCCACGCCGATGCTCTCTGTACATCATAGAATGGATACCAGTTTTTGTCAATCCACTGCTTACAACACGCTAACTGCCCACCTAATTCCCGCCTTTCCAGTTCACGATCCACAATATTGTTGGCATGTGGGTGCCTGTAAGGACGAGGCAGAGGTGAACCAAAGCCGTGCATATAGTGAACGAGTTCATGAGCAATGGTAGTGATTAAAACTTCTTCGGGAACCTGCTGAAGTTGTAAAAGTGTGTTTATGCCAATAAAAGAAATGCTTTGGTCTATTGAAAGACGAATAAGTCCTAAACGATTCTTCCAGGGATAACTATAGGCGATCTGTACTTCATTTACCTGCGCTATATCGGCGAAATATTGCTGCCAGATGGCATGCAAGTAATGGGCAAGATGCTTTCTACCACTCGGTTCCTGCATGATCTGTACTGACTCACCGATAGAAATAGACGCACACATACGAGGACTCCTTTACAGTCAGGTAGTATGGTGCCAGGGAAGATAACTGCTCCTGGTGAATCCAGTATACCAGCCTTCCTCGCATCCCTCATCAACTGTTGATAATAATCAAAATATTGCACTCTGTCTTATTTGGCGAGGAGAAGGCTTAAATCCTGCTTGCAAAGAGATTAGATTCTTCTTAGTGTTGTCATCTTGTGCTCAAAAGGGTCATTTGACCCATGTCTTTTTGTCTTATTTCCGGTATTCTTCAACGTATAGAGAATAGCTATATAAGGAGGTGACGATGAACGCAATATTGTGCAGAACAACCGATGTCGAACTAGCATCGTGTGAGCTCTCTTCTCTAGAAGAGAGTTACGCAACTGCGCCGCTTGCGGCAGTGGTGCCTCTTCCACAGCTCCTTTCCGACGAAGAACTCCATACACAGTTTGAAAAGGCTATTGGTAATCGTCTGCTCGCTGTTTCTCAGCGCTTGAGCCTTTTGAGCACATCCACTGCACATGTTTCTGCTGCTTCCAAAAGCAAACAGAGCAGTGCTCTTGTACAGGCAGAGGATTCTATCTCGGCATTATCATCTTCTTTTCTGAGAGAGAAATTGCGTCCAATTGTATTACTCTCTTGCTTCGCCGTCATGTTTCTATTACTCGGTTTTGACCTGATGGGATTTCTTGTCTTGCATGCAAGGTAGCATATTGTTTACACCTCAACATACCTCTCTCTATACTCCCCCATTTTTCCTAATTTCTTACTGTTCTGCTTGCAGATGTACTATTCGTGCCAATAGTCAGGTACACTGCAAGTAGTGATACTATTCTCGTGTGCAATCCGTATAATAAAAGAAAGGAGGATATGTGCAACGTCTGCCAAAGCGATCGCCCTTTGCATCACGCCCTGAGGGGAGCAACACCAACGTTACTACAGCGGTTGGCATGCAAGAGACGGCTGGTCATCTTCGAGCACGTCGCAGTTCGTTGTTTGCGCGTACTGTTCTCTGGATCACTGCTCTGGTCTGTATCGCTTTCCTACTAGGAACGTTCGCTCAGGCCTGGTCAAATAGTCATTTAAATGAGCAAGTTCAGATAGAGCAGCAGCATTTGCAGGATCTACGCTCCAAACACGATCAGCTTCAACGTGAAGCGGCTCATTTCAAAGATCCATCGGTGATCGAGAGCGAAGCGCGTCAACAGCTCAATTATGTCCGTGGAGATGAACATCTGGTGATAGTAACGCAACCACAATCTTCACCAATTCATCCAACGTCAACACTCAAGCAAAGTGCACAGCAGCAGAGCTATTGGCAAGACTGGTGGCATATCTTCTTTCACAGCTAGTCTTGACTTGACACAACCTGTATCATAGAAAGAGAATGGATGTGCAACAATGTCAAGACAATGTTCTATCTTTGGCATAAAGAAATGAATACACAACGCGCAACTCAATCTATGATTCTTTGCATTATGCGGCTCCAGCATTGGCTGGAGCTTATTGGATTTGTACTTAGACGAACGCGTTTCGCACGATAGCAAAGTATTACTCGAAGCGGAACGTATAACAAGCGTTCCGCTTTTTTTATATTCTTTATCCAGAGCAAAGTGTTTGAGCACGGACGCTCAAAAGAAAACTTCAAGGTCGCAGCTTACCGCTCGTCTTTGATCAATCCGTCTAGCAGGACGAGCAATCTGGAAAATCGTTATAGTAGGAGTTATCATGGGCGTACAACAACTGGTATCGGAACAACCTGATGTCATATCGCACTTCCCTATACGTGAGGTGCAAGCCTACGTACAGGAACATTTGCCGCAGTACCTGAAAGAACTCAGCGATCTCTGTGCAATTGACTCTGGCACACATTATAAGGCAGGTGTAGACGAGGTCGCCCTTTATCTCGCAGGTCGTATACGTGGTCTGGGGATGGATATTACGCTTTTTGAAAACGAGCGTTGGGGCAATGATGTCTATGGAGTCTTGCGCGGCCAGGGCAGTGGCAATGTCTTAATGCTAGGGCATATTGATACTGTCTATCCTGTCGGTACTGCTGCAAACCGTCCTGTGCTTGTTAATGGGAGTAGGGTACTTGGACCGGGTGTCTATGATATGAAAGGGGCGGTTCTCTCTGCCATTTACGCTATCGAGGCATTATCTGCTTTGCAGTATCAGAACTTTCACGAGATTCGCTTGCTCTGCGTTTCAGATGAAGAAGTAAGTATTCGACATAGTAAAGATACCATCTGGCATGCCTGTCAGGGATGTAACGGCGTGCTGGTGTTGGAAGGCGCTCGTGAGAACGGGGATCTGGTAAGCGCGCGTAAGGGGGGATCATGGTACAAGTTGAGCGCTCATGGTCACTCCGCTCACGCAGGCGTCGAGCCGCATAAGGGCAAGAATGCAATTATCGAATTGGCTCATCAGTTAGTGCAATTTCAGAATCTCAATGGCTGGCGCGACGGCGTGACGATCAATGTTGGACGCATTATCGGTGGCACAGCGACAAATGTTGTGCCCGACTACGCCGAAGCTTCCATTGATATGCGCTTTTATCGGAAAGAGGATCGCTTCGAGACTGAGCGACTCTGGCACGAGTTGTTGCAACAGCAATGTGTTCCTGGCGTTGAGCTAAAGCTTGAGGTCGATGCCGATAACCGCGATCCGTTGGAGAGTACGCCCGAAACGCTGCAATTGGTGGAATACGCACAAAAAATCGCTGCCAGGCTCGGTTTTTCTGTCAATCATGCAGCTACAGGGGGCATTTCAGACGGCAACTACGCCTCTGATTTTGGTTTCCCCACGCTCGACGGCCTGGGTCCTATTGGTGGACTTGATCATAGCCCTGACGAATACATCGAACTTGACAGCGTTGCTCCCCGCACTGCACTTCTGGCTGGTTTGCTTGCATGTGTTGGATTGTAATGCACGAACAAAGAAGAATGGGTGCGATACCGATATCGCACCCATTCTTCTTTTCCAGTCTGTGACGACACAACAAAAGGGAGTGCAGAGGGAAGTTCTCTGCTTACACTCCAGAACTACGCGCGAATTTCATCGAGCATGGATAGATTAATGAACAGATCACAGCTCTGGCGCAATGTAGCTGACATGGCCTCGTCGAAGGCAGCAACCTCGACACGCACACCATGGTCAGAACAATAGTCCAGCATTGGCATAAAATCGCTATCTCCACTTACCAGCACAATGCAGTCTACAGACTTGCCATCAACCAGGCGCACAACATCCATGCACAAATCCAGATCCAGGTCGGCCTTCTTTGCACCACTGGAGAAGGTCTTGTAATTCTTTGTGGTGATGCGGTAGCCCAGACCTTTCACTGCCTGCAGAAACATCTGCTCGTCTCCTGGTTGCGGACTGGTTGGACAATAGGCATGTGCACGAATCAGCCGGCGGTTGCCACGCAGGAAGTCAAGCAATTTACCAAAGTCAACTCCTATACGTAACGTACGAGCAGAGTAGAGCAGATTGGCAACGTCTACAAAGACACCAACTCGCTCCGTGGAAGGAAATGGTGGCAGAGAGACAGAGACGCTTGTTGGTGTCTGGCTCGTGCGCCGCAGTTCAGCTACCATTCGATCTGTCTGTGTCTGGATCGCCTGCGAGACAATGTTCGCAAATTGCGTCATTGAGGCGGTAGAGAAACCATTATCACCATTGCGACCAGGATAACTGGGTGCTGACGTCACACCTCTTTGTATATCTGCTCGACTACCACGTGTGTCTCGACCCATCGTACTACCACGTGCAGGTGAAGGATCGGGACCCATAAATGGTCCACTCAGCTCGTTTCCCTGATTCATCTGATTTAGCGTATACCCAGAGACAATGGTGTAAGCGCTACTCGCCGCCGTCGCTGATTGCAGCGGATTGACAGGAGCCGCGGGCGTATGAGGTGCTGCGGCCTGTGGCTGCGGTTGCGGTGAGGGAACAGGGGCAGCTTGCTGGATTGGAGGAATAGCAGCTAGAGGCGTGGCGGGCGCAGCCGTTCCTGAGCTTGCCAGAGGAGCAGATGCTGCCGAACTGCTGGTACCCGAACGATGGCGGCGACGGCGACGCGAATTCGCTTTTTGCAATTCAGCATATTCCAATGGTGGAAGGTCTTCAGGAGCAACGTTCTCCTCTGTTGTTGCAGTTCCACCATTTCCCGTTGCTGCAGGAGCAGAAGTCTCGACAGGTTGAATCGGTGCCTGCGTTACAGTAGCATTTCCATTTCCATTCTGTGTTACAGATGCGGGCTGCTCTTTTTGTCCATGACGGCGTCGTCCCTGTTCCGCTCCTGTTGCTGAACTAGAGACAACTGTGGGAGCACCTGTGAGTACACTCGCTTGTCCTGTCTCCTGCACTCCTCCACCATTGGAATCGTACGCTGCCTGTCCTGCCTGCCCTGTCTGTTCCTGTTTTTGCTTCTTTAGCACTTCGGTTTCATTTTGCTCACCAGCCTGGACTCCTTCGGCAGCACGAAACTGTGCAGGTGAAGAACTGGCTGTATGCGTCTCTTCGCTGTTCTGTGCTGACGGCACCAGAGATGCACTATTTCCATTGCTGGGCTTCTGTGCCGTAGTAGAGGAAGCAGCAGCTCCACTCGTCGAGCCATTTGTAGTTGTCGCAGGTCTGTCGAAGCGATAGCGACGCGTTGGCTTAGGGGATGGCTGCTCGGTTCGGACTTCCGCTGCTACATCTGATGACGTTGGAGGAGTCGCATCTGTTGGCGTGCCAGCTTTTTCGCGTGCTGCATTCGCAGTTGCTTGCTCTTCACGCGTCTGGCGACTATGGCGCGGTACCCGCAATCGTGAGGCAGGACGTAGCAGGGGTGATACCGGGCGTGGCTGTGAAAGCTTTGGTGGCACGAGTTCATTTCCCTCTGGCGTTGGAAGCGGTTCGGATGGAGTCTGTGCAGAAGGTGGAGTAAGCGCTTGTGCTTCTGCGCTCGCTACATGGCTCTCCTGCTCTTCAACCGAGAACGGTACGGGTGGTTTTTCTGCCAGGTTTTCTGGAGATACTACCGGAGCTGCAGAAACGTTGAGTAGCGCCAGGCTCTCAATCTCAGGCTCGCGCAATACTGCCTGCAAGCGTGCAGCCTCTGCCTGACGAAACTCTTCAATAAATTCGGTGAACGGACGTACCTCCTCGGTCCGAGCGTCGATTATCGGGGAGATATCTGTATAGGATGTACTACTTTTCTCTTCAACGCTCTGGACTTGCTCAGCAGAAAAAGAAGAAACAGCCTGTGGTTCTAAGACCTGCCCAGGACTATTCTCTTCGCCTGCTACCTGTACCTCATCAGGATTTTGAACTGTTGTGGCGCTTTCCGTTTGCATCTGTTCTTGTTGTATAGGTGAAGACGCCCCAAAAGTCTCTTGTAGCTCCTCACCTTGCTCGGAAGATTGCGTGGATGTTTCTGTTACGGCAGGTTCAGAATCTACTGGCGATGACTCCTCTTGCGCTACCGTAGCTGCTGTTTCAGTGAGCATAGTGGGAGTCGCAGGTGCCGCTATACCTGTTGTTGCTTCCGCAGGAGAAACCTCCTCTTGCTTCTGAAGGGGTGCAACTTCTGCTTGCGTGCCTTCTACATGCGGAGCAGAAGCATCTTCAGTGGAGGCCTGAGTCTCTGATGAATCTTGCTCTTCATCGACCACGTTTGAGGCAGGATGTAAAGAAGCTTCAGATGAAGTTGCATCTTGTCCTGTTGTATTTGCCGCCTCGTTCGTTTCAGATGGAGTAGGGGGAGGACTTGCTACCTGTTCAGAGGCAACAGAATGCTCCGCGACGTGTGTATCAACGTCGCCGTGCTCATGATGTGTATCTTGCGTTGTCACTAAGATCTCCAGTCTCAGTTGCTACGAACCGGGGCGCAGGAGTCCATCGAGGAATATGTTCGACTGAAGATAGTTGAGGCGAACATGCGATCTCTTCCCTTGTTACGTTGTATATGTATGCACATAGGCACTGTATCACGGGCGGAGCCAGAATAGCATATCTCTTGGCTTCCTTTCGGCACATCCGCCCCCTCTCCCCCTTCGGCTGTCTCGCTGTCTCGTATATTGCGCTCTGCTATAGAAGCCGGTTCGATCTCTTTGTTATTTACCGTTGTTTCCTGTTGATGAAGCATTCCTATGAACGGTGCATAGGAAATGATTGAGGAAGAACGTCAGGCCGCTAAACCTCGCTCTTGCTCGTACCAGTTGGCGTACATGCCTGGTCAAGACCAGTATCGTTTTTTTGCCGTTGCAATGACGTGGAACTCCACGAGGTGTTGACAAACGAGGTCGCTCGCCAGACAGCTAGAATACGTTCCACCGCAGTAAGATGCGAAAGCACTGCAAGCAGGGCAAGTGCCCAGATACCTGTGTTCGTTAAAAGTCCGATAGCGAGAAGAATGACACGTTCGGGACGCGCAAGAAATCCTGTTTTACACTCAATTCCCAAACCCTCCGCGCGTGCTTTAGTGTAACTGACTAGCAGTGAGCCAGCCATAGCAAGAAAGAGAAATGTAATCATCCACATTTGCTCAGATGAAGCAGGCCAAAGTGGATTTTGGATGCCTGGATGCCGCAACGTATAGACGAGCAGCCCAAACAGGATGATACTCTCCGAGTAGCGGTCAAGGGTCGAGTCAAGAAATGCACCAAACGGCGTTGCGCTACTGCGCACACGCGCCATTGCCCCATCCAACATGTCAAAGCTGCCTGCAAACAGCACCAGCACGCCTCCTTGCCACATATACCCCTGAGCAATGACAAGCGCAGTTACTCCGCTGAGCAACAGACCAATACCTGTCAACATATTTGGCGTAATACCCAGACGAGCTAGCGGCGGTATAAGCGGTGCAATCAGTTGCCTAGCTCGTTGCTGTATGCGTCTGCTAAACATGTCTCTATTGTATCACATCTCTCCCTCATTGGGCTAGCCCTTTTGCCTCGTTTAACAATGATGTCTTCTTCTCTTCTGTATCCATCGCTCGGAAAAAATGCTGCACAGTTCACTTGAGGAGGAGAGAGTGTCACGAAAGAGTCTTCTCTTTCGCATGAGCGAGCTAGCTATTGACACTCTCCTATGTGGGCGCTATCAACGAGTATACCATAATCGAGGCAGGTTTTCAATAGAAAATGATGGTGTTTTTTATGCAAAACTCCGGCTAAAACACTGCACATTTCCTAATAAAAAGAGAACGCAATCTCTCACTTATAGATACGATGATGTATTATGCTAGTACGACTGGGCGACGTGCCTCGCGCTGCTCTTTATTCATCAGGTAACGAACCCAATGGTAGTACGCTTGCAATTCCCATAATTTCCCCCCTGGCGCGGTGCGGCTCTCTTCGATACTTTTGCGGATGTCCTGCGAGCTTTTACCTTCAAACCAGGTTATACCACTTCCAATACCACTCAGCGTATGTGCATCGCTATTGCCCAATTCCGCCAGATTATAACGTGTACGGTTGGCATTCATGGCAATGTAGTTCGCATAGATTCCACAAAAGCTTGCATTCCACGATTCCATTCCGTCAAACCAGACATCGTGTGATACGGCTATACGATCCATGACAGCTTTCTGGCAGCTATGACGGAAGAAGCGGTGAAGCGGATGGGCAATCACTGCCAGTCCCCCCTGCTCATGAATCAAGTCGATGCTACGCTCCATGCTCTGCCCAGGCTGAATACGTTTCTCGATAAAGAGCGCCAGCAGGTGCCCTTCCCGCGTCGTGATCTCTTCCCCAACCACAAAGTCAAAGCGATAGGCGCTTTTCGTCCACAGATCGCGCGCACGCAACGCTCCCTCAATCTGATCATGGTCTGTGATCGCTATGACATCAAGATCTGTATGCTGCTGCACGTGTGTAAGAATCTCTTCAATGGTGGCACAGCCATCACTATATGTGCTGTGCATATGCAGGTCAGCTTTCCCCTGCTTCCCAAGATCATACGCCTGTTGCGCGGTCATCTTGCTGCGTTTCTTTAACCCAGCAGTTCCATGTGTTGCACTGTCAGCTACCGAATTTCCATCGTTATATGATCTTTTCACCGTATAAATCCTCTTCTGTGCTGCGTTTTCCATTTATCCTGGCACTGTTCTTCCACAATGGAGAGAACCTTTCTATAAAACAGTACCACAGTTTCGTTAAAAATCAGCCTTAATAATTTGTAATAGTATGTTAAGACTTTATGTTCTCTCATCTTCGGGTTCAGCCTCCGCTTCTATCAGCGCGGCTCCGCTCGGTGGAAGTTCGGTGAGGAGTGTTGGATCAATCAGACCATGGAGTCGCTCGACGCACTGCTGAAAACGTTGCGTGTCGAGCGAACAGTACATCTGACGCCCGATACGCTGCATCGAGATCAACCCTGCGTTGCGCAACTTCCGTAGATGCCAGGAGACGAGGGGTTGGCTGATCTTCAGCTTATCTGTTAGATCAGTCACCGTCACCGCTTCGTGGCGCGCGAGGTGATAGACAATGGTCAGGCGCGCTATGCCCGCCAGGGCTTTCATCTTGCGTTTGAGATCACGCCATTCATCCATGCCGGACTATCTTTTACCATCTCTCGTGTTCATAAAGAACACATAAAGCTTTCTTTCTATAAACATCTGTTTATATTTTAGGTCTAAAAAGAGGCTACGTCAAGATATATGGGAAAAAAGACACGAAAAAAGCTCCTCACAGCGAGGAGCTTCTAAAAATGGGTGACCAGGGACTCGAACCCTGAACCGAACGATTAAGAGTCGTTTGCTCTACCATTGAGCTAGTCACCCGCGCGTTGAGCACCATGATAATAGCATACCTCTGCTCTTCTCGTCAAGTGGTTCAGACACTCTGACGCTCTAGCACTCTAACTCTTAAGTTCTGTCATTGGAAGCGTGGAAGCAGCACTGCAGGTCTCTTTTGGTGCAGGAGCAGATGGCACAACCGGCAGGGTGAAGAATATCTTTGTCCCCTTTCCAGGTTCGCTCTCGGCCCAGACATTTCCTCCATGCGCCGTAATGATGGCTTTGACGATAGCCAATCCAAGTCCGCTCCCACCTGTGCTGGTGGTACGCGAGTGATCAGCCCGGTAGAAACGCTCGAAGATATGTGGGAGATCGGCAGGGTCAATCCCAGTACCAGTATCGCTTATCCATGTTAAAAGCTGTTGTCCCTGCGCACTCGCTCCAACATGAATGCTACCTCCTGCCGGTGTATGCCTGCGTGCATTGTCAAGCAGGTTCAACAATACCTGCGTTATTCGGTCACCATCTACCAGCACAGGCAACATTGTCGGATCAATCTCGTTGCTAACGCGAATGTGCTGCTGTTCATATTCTGGCGCTATAACGGCCAGCGTCTCTTCCACTAGATCGTGCAAGTCGAGCGGCGCGAGATCAAGCTGCACCTGGTTTGCTTCAAGCGAGGAGACCTGGCGGATATCCGCGACCATCCGTTTTAGCCGCTGCACCTCGCGGCCAATTCGCTGCGCCGTCTCCTGCCGCGTCTGCGGATCAGCAATGATATCGTCTGCCAGCGCCTCGCTAAAGCCCTGGATCGCTGTCAGCGGGGTTGCGAGATCGTGTGCGATATTCGCGACAAGGTCGCGCCGCACCCGGTCCTGCCGACGCAGTTCGCTCACATCCGCCTCGATCCGACCTGCCATCTCGTTAAACGTCTGCGCCAATCTCCCAAGCTCATCATGCGGATTCGGCGGTGTGACACGTTGTGTATATTCCCCTTGCTTCATCTTTGCTGCCGCTTCAGTCAGAGATACGAGTGGCCGTGTAAAACGACGTACAAAAAGTAGGCTACCAATCACCGCCAGTAGCGTGACTCCTATGCTTACCAGCAGAATGGCCTGATTCATCTGATGCAGAAATGTTTTGCTTAAATCCGAACTGTAGAGCGGCTGTGAGAGAAACATATAACCGATAATTCGGTTCTGCCCACTATCTCTATCTGGAATGGAAAGTGGAATACTGACATAAACTGAGGAGATATTTTGATGTTCCAGTGGAATAATGATTGTGCCCGACTGCTTTTGATTTGTCTGTTGTGTACGTTGCAGTGCTTGTTGTGCTTCTGTATGTGCCTTACCCTCTACACAATTATCAATAGGCGATTCTGGCTGCGAACACACCTGTTGCGTATTATCACTACTATTTAAAATGAGAAGCATGTTCTGGCTCTGTAATGAGTGCAGAATCGGTTCCCAACTTCTCCCAGCAAGTGAGTAGTTTGTGGTTAATTGCTGTGCTAGTGAATCTGCGGTCGCATCAACCGTCTGAACCTGCCAATTGAAAAAAAATTGATTTGCCGCTGTTGAAACAACGAGACTCAGGATAAGAACGGTGCTTAGAATCACTGCCAGGTAGCTCAAAATAAGCTTCGATTTGATACTGAGATTGAGCGGGAACCTCCCGACGTTGCTCTGCATTCGTTCTCTCCTGCGGCTAAACTCTTGACCTTGTTAGAATATTTCACTATACTCGTGCTGCTGGAGGTGATAAGCTAATGCGCTCCGTCCGATCCGCTTCGGGGCTATCCGTTTACGAACGCGACGGCAGCGTTGAAGGCTGCGGCACAAATTTGTAGCCTACCCCCCACACTGTCTGTATATAATGTGGCACACCTGGAACCGCCTCCAGCTTCTTACGCAATGTGCCGATGTGCACATCAACCGTACGTCCATCTCCTAGATAACTATAGCCCCATACATGGTTAAGCAAAGCTTCCCGTGTAAAAACTCGATCAGGTGACGATGCCAACACTACAAGCAGATCGAACTCTTTGACTGTGAGCGTGACCTGTTGCCCATTTGCGAGCACTCGTCGCGCGGGCAGATTGATCACCAGCCCCCCAACACGCACTTCATCTCCTGAGTTTTTTATCCGGCCTGAGTGCTCTTCTCGCTCCTCTTTCCTTTCCCCATCTGTCTCACCTGCCCCCTCAGTCTGCGAAACGCCTCCTGCTGTACTACGCCGCAGGATTGCCTTGACCCGGCTCACCAGCTCCCGTGGACTGAACGGCTTCACCAGGTAGTCGTCTGCGCCAGCCTCCAGCCCACCAATACGATCCTCTTCTTCTTGCTTTGCTGTCAGCATCAGGATCGGTGTATTTGCCCAGTTTCGTATGCGCCGACACACTTCCATGCCATCGAGAATGGGTAACATCAGGTCCAGGATGACCAGATCGGGATGCTCACGTGCGTGGAGCTCTAACCCTGCAATTCCATCGTTCGCGCTCACTACCGTATACCCTGCTTGCTCCAGATAGAGCCGGATCACATCCACGATATTCTTCTCATCCTCTATTACGAGAATCTTCATTCCCAGTCTCGCTCCTTCTTCCTCGGAAGAACACTATCATCAGTCTAGCAATAACTTATCAAAAATATACGCGAAAGATGTAAACTTTTTGTTAAAGATAGAAACGCTTTATGCCTCAAAATGTGGCTTCAGGTATCCCAATTTCTCCAGTGCTATATATGCTGCTGCAATCTGCCCCTGTACGGGGAAGCGTCCACTATGTAATAGCTCTAACAGCTCCGCCGGTGTAACCAACAAATTCTCAATGACCTCGGCGGGATCAATCTTCTGTGTGCCAGTCTTCCGCACGTCATGCGCCAGGTACCACCAGACCTCCGTCACGGCTCCAGTAGGATTAGCAACCATATGAGCCAGAAACTCAAGCCCGTCCGGCTCCACACTATGTCCGGTCTCTTCCAGCAGCTCACGCTTCGCTGACTCTCGCGGATCATCTTCATGGGGATCAATCCCCCCGGCGGGAAATTCAAGCACCTCGCGCCCGATGCCATGCTTATACTGTTTGTTGATAAGAAAGCGTCCATCCTCTGTAATCGGTACAACCCCGACCCAGCCACGATTCTCAATAATGTAATAATCCTCAAGTACTGTACCATCCGGCAACTCTACCTGCTCACTACGAATTTGCAAATATGGCGTATCAAGCACCTGCCGTGTCGCAAGGGTCTTCCATAAACGTTCTTCTTGCATCATTACACTATCCTTTGAGAAACGATTCTCCAGATTCTATATCCTGGCTTCATCCCTAAACCTGAGCAAAAAGAGAAACTCGCGGTTGCCATCGCGTCCCAGAATCGGTGATGCAATTGTCTCCGCAACTCGCAATGGTGTCTGCTGTGGAATCCACTCGCCAAGCTCGCGTAGCACACGCTCATGAATCGCGGGATCGCTGATTACACCATTCCCTCGATCCACCTCGGCCTTGCCCGCCTCAAACTGCGGTTTCACCAGCGCGACAATCCAGGTCTCCGGCTTCCTCTCCAGCAGTGGCAGTAATGGGGGCAAGACGAGGCGTAGCGAGATAAAGGAGACATCGATTACCGCACATTGCATGGGTTCTGACAACGTTGTGAGCTGCCGAATATTCGTGCGTTCCATCACGACAACACGCGGATCATTGCGCAACTCCCACGCCAGTTGTCCATGTCCAACATCCACGGCATACACCTTCTGCGCACCCCTTCGCAACAGACAATCGGTAAAACCACCTGTCGAGGCCCCAACATCAATCGCAATACAGCCGCTCGGATCTAACCCAAAACTATCAAGCGCCTTTTCCAGTTTGAGTCCCCCACGACTAACATATTTCAGCTCAGGAGGAGCCTCGGCAAGGCGACACAGCGCATCGAGAGAGATCAGCGTGCCAGGCTTATCGACAATTCGCTCCCCTACATAGACCTGGCCGGCCATAATAATTGCTCGCGCCCGCTCTCGACTGGGAGCCAGCCCCAGTCGTACCAATGCTACATCTAAACGTTCTTTCTGTGACGCCATCTCTCCTCGCTTCTACATCTGCTTGCCTGGTTTCAGGTGCGAATAGACCAACGCGCCCGCACCAATCAACCCGACATCATTCCCCAATTCTGCCAGCACGATTCGCGCACAGTCGCGCGGCACAGCCATCGCGCGCTCGCGCACAATGCGTCGCGCAGGTTCGAGCAACATCTCTCCCATCTGTGAAACACCGCCACCAAGAATAATCAGTTCAGGATTAAAAATATGGATGATATTGACCAGCCCAACACCCAGCGCTTCAGCCGCCGCCTGAATAATCGTACGAGCCAGCGGAACACCAGCCTGCGCCGCCTGCGCAACCTGCCGCGCGTTCACATGAATCGGAGTGGCAAAACTTTCTCTACTATCATATGGCGTATTCGCATCAGCAGAGGACTCTGGATGCGCAAGGACAAAATCAACGAGTGCCTGGCTATCAGGTTTACCAAGCACAATGCGCTCGTTTGCATGTCGTGCAATCGCCGTTCCCGAAGCGATACTTTCCAGGCAACCAATATTGCCACAATTGCAGCGTGGACCACGCCAATCAATGGTCATATGCCCGATCTCCCCCGCCGTACCAAGCACCCCTTCAAGTATCCTTCCATTCGCGATCACTCCGCCCCCGATCCCGGTACTGATCGTCAGATAGACTATATCCTCACTTCCATGTCCTACACCGAACATAAACTCGCCCAACGCTGCTGTATTCGCATCATTCTCCACAAAGATCGGCAGCGCAAAGTGCTGCGAAAAAATATCTCGTAAGCGCACGTTCTGCCAACCGGGGAGATTAGGGGGGCAGAAGACAACTCCAGTCCGGTTATTCAACGGTCCAGGCGCACCAATACCAATCCCGACCACACTCTCTACCGAGGTGTTCGCCTCCTGTAACGCCTTGCGCACAGCCTCAACCATGCGTGGAATAACGCGATCGGGACGCGGGTCCTCACCGGTCAGTAAGCCAATACGTGAAAGCAGCTTCCCCCCTTGCTGAACCGCCGTCCGAATCTGCGTCCCCCCCAGGTCAACACTCACAACAGGGGACAAATCCCCCGCTACAGATAGGAATGTCTCGTCGTTTGGCACTCGTCTAAATCCTCCATGAGATGAAAGGAGTAGCAAAATAACATGATCTTGCACCATGATACGCCATTTCGAGACATCTGGACAAGGAACCTCTATATTTATGCGCAATCCTCTATGCAAATTCCTTTATATTCCGTATGCTAGTAAAAGAGCAGTAAGCGTTTACAATTTTAGAAAGTCCCTGCTTATTCTTTATATGAAAGGATACAACCTATGAACAGTAACGAGGCTGGGCGGATTATCGGAGGGTCTATCATTCTTATCCTTATTGTAGGCCTGATAAGTCTTGGCTTAGCTATTCTCATCTACTGGACGCTCTTCACTAAGGCCGGCTATAGTGGCTGGCGCTTCCTCTGGATGTTTGTACCGATAGCAAATATTGTCGTCTGGCTCATGTATGTCTTTGGCGAGTGGCCGATTCAACGCGAACTCAACGCCTTACGCCAGCAGGTCGCACGTCAAGGTGGAGGCTACCCCCCCCAATACTCACAACAATACGGACAGCCTATGCCCGGCCAACAATATCCCTCAGGTCCGCAATATGGAAATCCCGGCCAGCAATACCCTTCGGGACCGCAATATCCACAGCGCTAACCATTCTACCTATCACACAAAAAGGACCAGAAACTCTACAAGTCTCTGGTCCTTACTGGTAGCGGAGAGAGGGACTCGAACCCTCGACCTTCGGGTTATGAGCCCGACGAGCTAACCACTGCTCCATCCCGCACCTGTAATATAGCATACCTTTTGCGCCCTGTCAAGAAACAGACTTAACCTTCTCTCATCACATTTTTGCCCAATCCACTCCTTCTTCCCTGTTTATCCCGCAAGATGATCTCCCCTTGCTCGGTGATCAGCCCATTATCCACCAGGGCCGTCTTCATCTCATCGGTTAACTGACTCCACGTCCGCACATCCCCACCGAACTTTCCCTCTGGCGTTACACCAAACACAACCACCTCTCCCGAATCTAAATCAATCCCAACTCGATGATTATTATCACCCGCAATGCTCACAGAATTATCTAATGCCTTCTGCCCATTTTTTGGTGCAGGACCAACAGCTTTATATTTTGACTGCATAGGTTCAATCCTCACGTTCATCGTTTTTTCAATA
>DAOUDD010000227.1:0-46560 GCA_034431765.1 Ktedonobacteraceae bacterium
TGTCTGTGTTCCAATTTCCTGTTCTGCTTTCCACTCTTCAGTTGTGAAGGTACTGGATGAAACGCTCTCTGCGTTTCTTTTGTCCGTGTTCGATACTGGAAGTATCGCATACTCGTTGTCGTTTGTCAAGCGGTCTAGGACCAGTTTTTCGACTAACCCGGACACTGCTTGTACCCCATACTCGCTGTTCCAGATGCCACGTTTTGGGGACAGGAAGTCCCGGCCTACATCGTCGTCAGGAACTGAGAAGGAGGAGTCACGATCTCAGAGGAGCCACTTTACCGTGGCAAGATATCCCGTTCTCAAACAGCACGTCCATATAGACATGTATCTGAAAACGTTGGGAGATGCAGTATCGCACAATCAAGAACTGTTGTCAAGAGAAATTTTCTCTTTCTTGACGTGCACTCGCTGTCCTGATACAGGAGAATGACGAGACACCTCTGCCTCTCGAAGCGACGAGAGGTATTCTCGCATATCCTATATAGCTTGTCAAGAGGGTTTCAGGAAGTTTTTCCAGCCGAGTCAAGCGGCCACGCCATAAGCAGCGCATGCAGTTACTGCTATGGAGAAGGACGACATCTTTTAGAGTTCCTGTTGCATGGATTTTCTTTTCTGCTTGAACTCAGCACCTATTTCTCAATCGAATCTAATATGCTATCCTGCTGGTATAACCGCTATCATTGAGGCGAAAGTTGCACTACTCACCCATATTCCGCAACGCTTTGAGATTGCGGAGCTGAGGTGCAAGCAGAGCAACGATGAGCACCACAAGAATTGTGCCAATCCCACCACCAACAACTGAGATTGTCGGACCGAACAATTGTGCAGTCAGACCAGATTCAAACCACCCCAGTTCATTCGATGCTCCAAGAAATAATGTGTTGATTGCAGAGACACGTCCGCGCATGGTATCGGGAGTGCGCAAGAGCAACAACGAACTACGAATCACCACACTAACATTATCCAGCCCTCCCAGCAAGAAAAGGAATAGGATTGAGAGCCAGAAGAAGCGCGAGAGTCCAAAGCCAATCGTTGCCAGGCCAAATCCTATCACGACCAGGATCAGCGTTCGACCGGCATGGGTGAACGGACGACGATGGGCCAGTACAAACGCCACACAGACAGCACCGAGTGAGGGAGCAGCGCGCAACCAGCCAAGCTCAAGAGGTCCAACGTGCAAAATATCTTTGGCGAAGACGGGCAACAATGCAGTTGCGCCACCCAACAACACACCGAACATATCAAGCGTGATCGCTGCCAGAATCACCTGGGTCCTGCGCAGAAAGCTTATTCCTTCCATCAGTGAACGCAGCGTCATATCACTGCTGACGCGCCTCTGCTCTCCCTGCGTCTCTCGTATGTACGCAACCGCGATAAGAAAGAGCAGAGCGGTACACGCGACAACGACATAGACAAACGACGCACCCTTAAACACTGCAACCAGCACGCCACCTAATGCCGGACCAATTACTGAAGCAAGCTGCCACGAGCTACTATTCCAGGTTGCGGCGTTCTCAAAAGCTGACTCCGGCACTGTCTGTGCCAACAATGCTGAACTGGCAGGATTCAAAAAGGCGATAATGATACCTATCAGCAGCAAACAGCCATAGACCAACGGCAGTGGCCCATGTGTAAATGAGAGCCAGGCCAGCGTTAACATGCTCAGAAATAAACTGATTTGCGTGATCAACACGATGCGCCTGCGGTTAAACATGTCAGCCATATGACCGGCGGGCAGGGTGAGAAAGAAGACTGGCAACACCTGCACCAGCCCTACGCTTCCCAGTGCTAACGGCGAGTTTGTACGCTCATACAGCTCCCAACCAATTGCATACGTGAACATCTGCTCGCCGATGACGCCTACAAGCGTGCCAAAGAGCAAAAAGCGAAAATCACGAAAACGAAACGCTTGATAGGGGTCGTGAGCGGCTCCTGCCTGCGTGACTGCAGCCGAAAGCACTTTGGGTTGAATAGGCAGGTCTTTATCGGTGTGACTCAAGTAGAAATCCTCATCTCCAGAGCAACAGAATAAAAAAGAACTGCTATTCTCATAGCAGTCTGTTTAGTAGAAACTATACCATGTTGCTCTTTAGAGCGGCAACACTTCATATAAGCGCCACTCAGGATTGAGTTCGAGACGACCAAGTTCTTTCTCGCCTGCTGTCCCTGTTCGCAGCACGATATGCGAATTCTTCCCATCGACGAGCATCCAGTGATCATGACGATAGTCATAAACGGCATCCTGCAGCCAGTTTGTCTGCGCTGGCACCTCAGCCTCAATGCTCCCCTTGCCGTCCTTGAGATGCAAGAGTAAAGCTCGTCCTCGTCCTGTATCTGCGACAGTGATATATTCCTCGTTCAGAATGCGCACCGAGTGTGGATGGTCCAGCCCCTCGAAAACTGGTTGCCACTTGCCGGTCTCACGTTCTATCGCAATGATCATCCCCTGGTGAAACAGCGTTGCCAGCACGGTTCCGTTGGGTAGCTCAGCGGCCGAATTAACATGCGTTGTCTGTGCCAGCGTTCCATACTTAACGCCGCGATGATCTACCTCCTTGTCCACAACACGTGGCTCTCCAGTTGGAGTCTGCTCGAAGCCATGATCGGTTGCCCACCAACTCCAGAGCAGATTTCCCTGTGCAGTGAACTCCAGCAGCGCATCCAGACCGGTACTTGCCACAAGGTAGCCCTGACGCGTACGCGAGAGCGAGTGGAGCATGTTGAAGACCGGCAGGCTCACGCTCTCCTCCTGCACGCGCGCGAGGTCTGGGGTAACTCGGTGTACATCATAGATCGAGGCTACCAGAACGTCGTTGTCCGTTAACGCCATACCAGCAGGCATCGGCAACTCCACACTGTTACGCACCTGCCCATTCTCATCCAACAGGCACAGCAATCCACCCTGGTCATCCTTGGGCTTCTGACGGCTTCCCAGGACAGTGAGAGGACACTCCGTCTTTTCTTTCGACTGGGCCCAGTGATTCTTTAACATCGAGTGCCTGGTTGAGATACAGCTCAGTAGAAATTCCATGTAGTCACTCCTCACACAATTTCGTTCCTCGTACTGTCTATCTTCCATCTAAGGGTTGACAGAGCAGAATTGCAACCGTATAGTAATGATAATATTACATTGTTGATTAACTATATCAACAAATGAGTGGCGAGACAAGGGTTAAAGCAACCATAATTACGCGTACAAAGAAACTATATCTTAGAAAGAGACATCTGCCGCAGGATGCCTTCTGCTATATATTTTCCATAAAACAGTTTTGGACATGTGTAAAATTATTCCTTGCACATATCCATTTCATGTTGCACAATAAAGAGAGCAAGAGACCTGAGTGGGACACAATCCGAAGGAGATGCTATGAGCACAGAGCAGGACAAGGATAGCACAAACGCCGAGCCTTCTAACAACCTTCTCCACCTTGGACCAGGGGTGGGTAGTAAGGTTGAGCAGATCAAAATACGTAGCAACTATCTGCACGGGCAGATCGCTGAGGAGCTGGAGCAAAACTCTAACCGCTTCAGTGAAGACCAGGTGCAATTAGTCAAATTTCATGGTATGTATCAGCAAGAGGATCGTGACGCACGGCAGGCACGCAAGGCGGCGGGCGAAGAAAAAGCTTATCAGTTTATGATCCGCTCGCGCATTCCTGGCGGCGCGTTAACCGCAGAGCAATATCTCGTGCATGACGAGATTGCTGACCGTTACGCCAATGGAACATTACGCATCACAACACGGCAGGGCTTCCAATTGCACGGTATTCTCAAAGGTGATATTCGTCCCACGATTCGCTCGATCAACGACGCTCTGCTCTCAACCCTTGCAGCCTGTGGAGATGTGAACCGCAACGTGATGGCATGTCCCGCTCCCATCGCGAGTAGAGCACAGGCACAGGTACAAGAGTTCGCTCAGCGCATTGCCATGCGCCTGGCCCCGCAGAGCAAGGCATACCACGAGCTCTGGCTTGACGGTGAGAAAGTGCCCGTCGAAGACGAGACACAGAACGTAGCAGAGAGCGAGGTCGTTGAGCCAATCTACGGACCTACCTACCTGCCACGCAAGTTCAAGATGGCCGTCGTCTTCCCCGGCGATAACTGCGTTGATGCCTACACGCAGGATATCAGTCTGATCGCACGGCTGGATGGAGATGAGCTGATCGGCTTTACTCTTGTGATCGGTGGCGGGATGGGGATGACGCACGGCAAAGTTGAGACATATCCGCGCCTGGCTACTCCTCTAGCAGATGTGACGGTCGAGCAGGCACTTCCCGTTGTCGAGACCATTGTCACGGTGCAGCGAGATTACGGCGACCGACAGAACCGTAAGCATGCACGCATGAAGTACGTCGTTGAGGAGCGGGGTATTGACTGGTTCCGCAACGAGGTCGAGCAGCGCCTTGGCTACGCCCTTAGCGACCCCAGCCCAATTCATTTTGAGACCGTTGATGATCACCTGGGCTGGCATCAACAGGCTGACGGACACTGGTTCCTGGGACTGCATGTTGTGAATGGACGGATCAAAGACACGGAAGTTGCTCGCGCCAGAACTGGCCTGCGTGCCGTTATCTCGCAGTTTCGTCCCAACGTCCGGCTCACAGGGCAGCAAAACATTCTGCTCACCGATATCCCAGCCGAGCAGCGTAACGCACTTGAAACAGCGCTGCATTCTTATGGCATCACAACTGACCCGGAGGGGGTCGGCTCCTATCGCTTCGCCATGGCCTGTCCCGCTCTGCCCACTTGCGGCCTTGCAGTTGCCGAGGCCGAACGTCTGCTGCCCGCAGTTGTACAGAAGATTGCCGCAGATTTGCAGGACTTAGGACTGGAAAAAGAACGGCTGAGTATTCGCATGACAGGCTGCCCCAATGGTTGTGCACGGCCACACATGAGCGAGATTGGCTTTATCGGGCGCTCCAAGGATCTTTACAACGTCTATCTTGGTGGTGACTGGGCCAATACACGTATGGCAAAGCTCTACGCAGCAAGTGTACGTACGGAAAATATTCCCGCGCTGCTCCAGCCGCTCTTCGTCCTCTGGCGTGACGAGCGCGAGAGTGGCGAGGACTTCGGCGATTTCTGCTACCGGCTGGGCTTTGAGACATTGAAGAGCCGCAGCACCGTCACAGAAGGAACAGGTACTCAAGCAGCACCAGCAAACTCATAAAGCTATGCCGAACTACTATCCAATCATGCTAGATGTACGTAATCGTCCTGTGCTTGTAATCGGCGGCGATGCCGTCGCCGCCGAGAAAGCGACGAATCTGAGTTCTAGTGGAGCAAGCGTCACAGTGCAAAATCTTACCTTCTGCGACGAACTGCTCGATTTAGAGCACAGGAAGCGGATTACGCTTCGTCACAAAGTGTACGAAGCTGGTGATCTGGCGGGGGCGTTTGTTGTTGTGGCTGCGACAACATACAACACTGAACTCAGCGAAGCGATCTGGCACGAGGCGCAGGAGCGTGGGCAACTCGTTAACATCGTGGATGTCCCCTCGCGCTGCAACTTCATTCTTCCCTCCATCCTGCGTCGTGGCAAGCTGACAATCAGTGTCTCAACTGAGGGAGCTAGTCCGAGCATTGCCAAGCGTATTCGTCAGAATCTGGAAGAGCAGTTTCCAGCCGTCTATGCAACCTACTTGCACCTGGCAGGTATCGCACGCACAATGATTAAACAGCAAGGACTCTCGTACGCGCAGCGCGACGAGTTCTTCAAAAGCTTCTTTGAGGCCGACATTCTCGAACGTTTGCTTGCAGATGATCAGAGCGCAGCAGTAGCAAGTACTGTACACTTGCTCCGGCTACACTCCATCGAAATTTCCACAACGACTTTGCTGAACGAATTGAAAGAGGCTGAAGCGCATTATGAGCATTTTCACTTCCGATAAGCCGGATACCACTATTCCTCAAGGAGATGCATTTCTCGAATCTGTTGGCAAAGTCTACCTGGTCGGTGCCGGTCCTGGTGACCCAGACCTGATCACACGCAAAGGCTTACGCTGTCTCCATGCCGCCGATGTCGTCCTCTATGATCGCCTGGTCAGCTCCAAACTGCTGCAAGAGACGCGCCCTGGAACTGAGCTGATTTTCGTTGGCAAAGAAGCTGGTTGCCATAGCATGGGGCAGGAGCAGATTCACGTGCTTCTGATCACGTATGCACGGCAGAACAAGACCGTTGTGCGGCTTAAAGGCGGTGATCCCTACCTGTTTGGCCGTGGTGGTGAGGAGGCACTGGCACTGGTAGAGGCAGGTATTCCCTTTGAGGTCGTGCCGGGTGTTAGCTCAGCGCTCGCCGTTCCCGCCTACGCCGGCATTCCAGTCACACACCGCGACTACACATCATCGGTCACCATCGTTACCGGCCACGAAGGGACTTCCTCCTCTCCCGACGTCAATTGGGAAGCTCTGGCCGCCGTTAAAGGTACTATCGTCGTGCTGATGGGCGTTAAAGCGCTACCAAAGTTCACTCAACGTCTGCTTGAAGCAGGGATGGATGCAATGCTACCAGCCGCTGTCATTCAAGAAGGCACAACCGAAAACCAGCGCGTCGTTCTCGGCACCCTGGCAACCATTGCTGAGTGTGCCCTCACCGCACAACTCAAGACACCTGCGCTTACCGTCATCGGCAACGTCGTTGACCTGTGTCAGCAATTACCACACATATCAGGTATAGAAAATCTGCAGGGGAAACCTGAGCGAGTCCGTTAGATAATTTGTGCGTATAGAGCACGCACATCCTTGAGAAGATGAGGAAGCGCTTGTCGATAAAATAAGCACCTTATTTATCTGGTATTCCATTGAGACTGGGTCTCCCCTCTCGCCTGTCTAGCTCCCATTCCCTCTCCTCACAACATCGAGTCGTTCAAAATATGGATCGCCTCTAGACAATGAATGTACATAAGAGCCTACATATGCTACACTCAGCAGAAGAAACTTAGTATGAACGGAGACGACATTGGGAACTATAGCCTACGAGGGCAACTATTTTTCGCTCCGCATCGATGATAAAGGGAAAGAATTCGTTTATACAGGGAATGAGGTACTCACCGTTCCATTAACAGAATCCGGCGACGTGCTCCTCATTAAAGAACCATCCCCTGCATTTGGTATTCCCGTTCTCGTCCTCTCTGGTGGAGAATCGACTCCCGACGAGAGTCATGCGGAGACAGCAGGGCGCGAGCTACGCGAGGAGATTGGCCTGGCAGCCAGACGCCTGGATTATCTAGGAGAGCTTCGTCCCTACTCCAAATATCTCACGGTGCGTAGTTTTATCTTCCTGGCACGCAATCTAACGGACGGCAAACTACCCGGTGACGAGGACTACACGGTAGAAGTTGAACGCTTCCCTCTGCACCAGTTTGAGCAACTGATTGCTGACGGCTATCTGCAAGATGCGCGAGTCATTGCAGCTCTTTATATGACACGAAAATTCTTAGAAACAGAACAGAGCCAGCCATAACAGGTAGTACTAGCACAATTTGTTTGAATAAAGGAACTATAAACATTGGTAGAAATATGTTATACTAGAAGAAAGCCATCCCTCTGGCCCAGCGTTGTGCCAGAAGGGTGGCTCTCCACATTGTATTGCTGAGATGTTAGCCTAAACGTTTTGCAAGGAGTTGCTTTGCTTTCTCAGCGCGCTGCAGCTCTTCCTGTTGTGCTTGCTGGAAAAACTGACTCAACTCCTGATCACCTTGAGCATCAGTGACGTATTTGGCATATGTTTGTGCCCCTTCAAGGGCATGATAAAGTACACTGATCAGATTGTACTGCTCATTGCTCGTATTGGTCTTCTGTGAACCTTGCGCTTGACTCATTTTAGAGTACCTCCTCAATACTTTTGCTTTTTCACGTTGCAAAAAGGCTAATAGTCATTCACATCAGGTAACACGCCGAACTACCCTCAAAAGTTTCGCTTCTCATACCCCATTCACGCGAGAAAGTCATATTCACATCTTTAGATGCATTTATAAGCAGCTCACAAAGCTCATTGTCGTTCAGTATTGGTCGGCAAGGTATCGTAAACATTCCGTGAGCCGTCGTATTCTTTCTGCGTTGAGGACTGCCAGGAATTCGCTGAACTCTTCTGTACCATCTGATAAGAATTCTCATGTTGAGCTGGAAGAGGCGGAAGAGGGGAATATTGATTGCTGGGATACGGAAATGAGGTTGCGGTGGCAAAGGGAAGTTGCTCCGAGAACGTGCTTGAATCATAGTAAGCAGGCTGCTCCTCTGGCAAACCGCCCAGCGAAAAATTGCTCAGGATTGGCTGCGAGACAGGTCCATTTCGTGAATCGCTTGTTGAGAAATTTTGGGAGGCAGATGGTAGTTCAGGATAAAAAGCATCTGACGTGGGTAAATTGACTGAGTCTTGTTGTGGTGTCACCTGCTCATCAATGATTGTTGCACCCAGAATGTTATCCTCACGGAGTTTAAAGACCTCAACGGAAGAGAGCAATTTACCAGCCAACCGAGCGAGGTGATCCATATTCTGGGCTGCCTGATGTGTATTATTACTGCTCTCTTGCGTACTGGTGGAAACCTGCTGCATAATCCGCACCACCGTGTTAGACGATTGCAACTGCCGTACCGCAACTCGGTTAATCTCTTCGATTTCCCCCGCCTGCTGCTCAACAACCTCAAACATCGTATCTAGGGTCGTGCCACTCAGCCGTGCAAGCTGTGCGCCAGTCGTCGTTTCATTTTCAGTATCATGGATTGCCTGCGTTGCGCTCCCAATATCTTCGAGGAAGCCGCGCACAATCTTATTAATGGCCGTGGTTTGCTCCTTCGACTGCTCGGCCAGACGACGAATATCAGCCGCAACTGCTCCAAAACCCTTGCCGTTTTCTCCTGCCATTGCCGCCTGGATAGCAGCGTCCAGAGCCAGACGATTAGTTTGATGAGCAATACCGGAGATAACATTGACAATACTGTTGATTTCGCGCGAACGCGTCTCTAGAGATTGCACTTTCTCGGCTGTAGCATGCACATTTGAACTTATGCGCTCAATACCTGCCACCGTTCGTTGCACAGCAGTACGACCTTCAGCGGCATTCTGCCGTGTCTCAGTGGCAACTTTGTAGAGCTGTTGTGCTCTCTGTGCAACTATCTGACTGGACTGCGCCGTATTTCCCACTTCAACTGTCGCAGTTGCAATCTGCCCAATCTGATCATCTGCACTTTCCACCAGTTGCACCATATGATCAAATGCTTCCGAAGTCGATTCTTGCACTTCGCGGCTCAATGTCTTCACGTTAACAACGAGATTATTGAGTTCCTCGGCCATAAAGTTGAAGGAGTCGGCCAGAACACCCAGCTCATCTGTTGTTACTTCTGCTTGAATGCTCAGGTCACCTTCGCCAAGACCACTCACCTCGTTGACCAATCGCTCCAACTGGGTCTGCAATACACTATGACGCGTTTGCGCCTCTTGCGTCTGTTGCACAATATGATCAAGCATACTATTCATAGATTGAGCCACCTGCCCGATCTCGTCCTGGCTATCAACCGTCGCACGTTGTTCCATATCATCAGCAGAGATCCGTTTTGTCAGCGCAACTAGCTTGCGTAAGGGAGTTGTTATTGTTCTCGTTACGAGCCAAGCTGCACTGGCAACCACAAATAACAGGAAAAGGATTGCAGCTCCAGTACCAATCAAGAGGGGATTTCTAAGAGAAGGACCAACGGCAGTTACTTTTGTGCCCATCGTTGTTGCTTTATCCACCACCGTCTGCCAGCTATTTCTCAGTGTAAGACAGTCTCGGTTGGCTGTATAAAGTGCCTGATACGCATCTTGAAAATCAAATCTTGGGGCTGCCAGTTTATTTAAAACAGTTTCTTGTGAATCTTTATATGTATTCCATTGCGATTGAAAAACAGCCTGAATCGCATCCTGCTGATCTCTAATCAGGAGATCAGCACGATCAGGATCGGTAGGATTGGTATCATCGCTTTGCAAAATTGAGCGTACATTACTCATGTTGTCGGAGGTGGCTAACACGTAGTCCCGCTGATAATTTGTTAGATTTTGATCAAACTCCAGAACCAGTGCATTAATCTCGTCCGCCGTCTGCCTTGCAGAGGCCTCTGACCCTATGTCTCTCCCCTGGTTTCCCTGGTTTGCAACAACCTCGTAAAAGTGGGCACGTAACAACGCATTCATACGCTGCACTTGAATTTGCATGGTCGTTGCCTGGTTCTGCGCAGCAAAGCTTGTAGCGACAGCACGATCACGCAAAGTAAAAGAGCTTAAATAAAATGTTCCGAGAAGAACGATGACACCAATTGGAATGAGCGTAGCAAAAGCAAAAACAAAAGAAAGACGACTCGTTATTGAGATATTGCGTATAGCTCTAAACATGACCGCCAAATCCTTTCCCACGAGGGGGTGACATCATGCCATCTCTAAACAGGCACATTTCATCTACACATATAAATACACAGGAGAAAGCGAGTGTAATAAAAACCGATATACCTACTAGTATACGGCATAGAGCAAAGACTGAAAAACCTTTGCTGGCAAGATACCCTAAAAGTCCTAAAACAGGAACACTATTTTTTATACTATTTTAATTCTAGCTGAAGCAAACAGAAATAGTAATAGACTTGCATCTTCTTCCAATTTCTGTTAAAGTTTCCAGGGAAGTATGGGGGAACTTCTGCGTTCACACGCAATATTACTTTGAATGGCATTGCGTCGATTTTTACTATTTTTGCTCTCTGCAATCTACTCATTATCTTCTTCCTGTAAAAAACAATGTGTAGACAGAGAGCGCTAGAGGCGAAGACAGCATTTCATAGCGGCATCGGTACAAGTACAGATTCAGGCAGATGAAATACACCTGTTATTTCTGGATCTGCCTCATCGAATAGAAGAGAATGTCTTCTTTTTTCATTTGCGATATACGTTCCATTATTTTTACAATGTGTATCGCTCCCTTCATCCTCAAGGAGGTCGATCTTGTACATTCGTTCAGCAAAACCGATAATCCACTGGCTATCTTTCCTTGTCATCGTTCTTGTTACACTTACAAGTGTAAGTGCATGTGCTCAAGGTGGCTCTGCACAGGATACCGTGAATGTTGGAGTGTCTCTCTCTCTCAAGGGTGACTCTTCTGATAGCGGCAATGGACTCAAAAAAGGCTATGAACTGTGGGCTGAAAATGTCAATAAACGGGGGGGGTTACTGGGGAAACAGGTGCATATTGACGAACTTGAAGATGGTGGCAATCCAACTCAGGTCAAAACGAACATCAATACGCTGATCAATCAGCATCATGATCAGCTCATTCTCGGCGAAGTTCTCACACCTCTTGCTGCGGCCGGTGCAGAGGCAAGCGATCGTTACGGCTATGCATATGTAAGCCCCACAGGTCAGGCGCGAACTATCATCGACCTTCACCTCAACAATGTCTACACTGTTTCGCTCCCTATTAGTAGCTACCTGACCGGTTTCAACAACTACATTCTTTCTCTCCCAGCTCAGCAACGTCCTCAAACAATTGGATTCACGGGTGAGGATGACCCTTTTGTGCAGGAGCAGTTTGTCACGGTCAAGAAGCAATTCGAAGGCAAGCTGAGAACGGTCCTTGATGCCAAGCCCTACCCGGCCGAGACAACCGACTACACTCCTATCGCAGAGCAGGTGGTACAATCAAATGCAGATGTCGTTGTACTTGGTACATTAAGTACGCAGGACTCTAGTGCCATCCTCAAATACTTCCAGCAACAACACTACAATCCCAAAGCGATTATCGCTACCTCCGGCCCTGACCAGGGAGATGCCTTCCTGAAGATCATTGGCGGAGCAAAGGCGGCAGAAGCGATCTTTGTGCCCAACAGCGGCTGGTATCCCCAAATTAAAACATACCAGAACGATGAGTTCGTCAAGAGCTATATTGCCAAGTATCATGGCACAGGAGACGATATCTCCTCGGACTCTGTCCAGGGCTATGCTGCGGCTCAGGTGCTGGAGCAAGCTGTCAATAAAGCACACTCGCTCGACAATAAGAAGCTGAAAGAGGTTCTGGCGAAGGATTCATTCAACAGTATTCAGGGACCAGTGAAGTTTGACGACGATGGCGACAACATGATAGCCGTGCCGTTCCTCTATCAATGGCAAAATGGACACCTGCTTGCAGTGTTCCCAGAAAATGAGGCATTGGCCAATCCCGAATATCCTAAACCAGCATGGCCTTAGTATCATACTACGATTAGTGGTTTTCAGGTACTCTTGACAACAAGCGAAGGTAGGACAGAACTCTGTTCTACCTTCATCACTCCACGCTCATCGTTTTAGAGAAAGGATTGGTTGTGGCTCTTCTGCTCTTGAAAAGCTGCATTCTCGGTATCCTTACTGGAAGCATTTATGCATTGATGGCCTCAGGTATGACCCTGATCTTTGGCGTAATGAGGATCATAAACGTTGCTCAGGGCATTTTCGTCATCACAGGTGCTTACCTCAGTCTGGTACTAGAACGGCAACTTCACATTGACCCTTTTCTCGGCCTGCTTATTACCATGCCTCTGCTCTTCCTACTTGGATATGGCGTTCAGCAGTCCTTCATTCAAAATCTGAAGCAAAATCACTTCATGCTCTCAATCCTTGTCATGTATGCGGTAGCACAAATTATTGAGGGCATTCTCAACGTTATCTTCAGCCCTACTTCAGTTCAGATCCATGCGTGGTACATCGACAAATCACTGCCACTTGGCTTCTTTTACCTGCCCTACGTCTATCTTTTTTGCTTCTTGCTCAGCATTGTTTTGCTGGGCATGCTCTATTTTCTTGTCTACCGTACGCAGTTTGGCTTCAGTTTGCGTGCAGCGGTACAAAATCGTACGGCAGCCTCGCTCATCGGCATCAATGTTAATCGTGTCTCAGCTATTACCTTTGGCATTGGAGTTGCCTTAGCAGGTGCGGGTGGCCTTGCATATGGCGCAACGAATGCATTTAATGCGGCAAGTTCGTATGATCTGATCGAACGTTTACTCGTCATCATTGTGCTCGGAGGTATGGGCAGTTTAAATGGTGCACTGATAGCGTCTGTGGTGATGCTTATTATCAGCGATATCACCGATGTTACTCTGGGTCCGGTCTGGTCAAGCACTATCTTCTTTCTCGTCCTGATCTTGCTGCTGTTATTTCGGCAGCAGGGATTATTTGGAACTGCGCAAGGAAGAACACAATGAAGCCTCTCAAACGTTTTGGACCCCTGGTCCTACTTGTTCTCTTGCTCGCCCTGCCACTCGTTATCAACGATCCCTCCAATCTTTCGATTGCCTTTGTTGCCCTTACTTTCGCAGCAGCGGCGATGGGCTGGAATATTTTTAGTGGCTATACTGGCTACCTCACGCTTGGTTATGGTACCTTTTACGGTTTTGGAGCCTACACGCTCGTGTTACTCTGCAAATACTGGCACGTTCCGGCTGGCTACGCGCCGCTCTTCCTACTCCCTCTAACAGGACTGGTTGCGGCTCTCTTCGCGCTCCCCATCGGCTGGATCTCACTGCGTACACGGCGTGAAACGTTCATGGTGCTCACGGTGGCAACGCTCTTCATCTTTCAACTGCTCGCCTTCAACTTGTCAGGCTTTACCTCTGGCTCTAGTGGCGTAGATTATCCTGTTATTCACGACTGGGATGCATACTTTTTCAACATACCTTTTTACTATACGGCGCTTATTCTGCTCGTTCTCGCCACTGCCGTTGCGTGGTGGATTCGTTCCTCTCGTTACGGTCTTGGCCTGCTTGCTATTCGCGATGACGAGGATCGTGCACAAGGACTAGGCATCTCAACCGGTGCTTATAAGCTCGTTGCCTTTTGTGTCTCTTCGTTCTTTGCTGGCACAATCGGCGCGCTGGTTACCTACTATAATGGCATGGTTAATCCTGAAGGTGCTTTTACACCGGTCTTTGGCCTGACACCCGCTCTGCTTGTCTTCTTCGGTGGCATTGGTACACTCAGCGGCCCACTGTTCGGCGCGTTTCTGCTTGTGCCGCTTCAACAATGGTTGCTACAATCATTTGGCGCTAGCGGTTATGATATCATCCTCTATGGCATCTTGCTTCTACTCATATTGGTCTTTCTGCCAGAAGGTGTCATCCCCGGTCTCACGAGGTTGTGGCGCAAACAACAGGCGCAGAGGAAAGATACTGCACAGAAAGAAGTTCCTCCTGATGCTGAAACTTCCCTTCTTGTCGAGAGCATAGCCAAAAGTGAGAGAGGGCAGGGATAAATGAACAAAGTTCTAGAGATAGAAAACGTTTCAAAAGCATTTGGTGGTATTCACGCGCTCCAAGCCTGCTCTCTCAACGTTGCAGAGGGCAGCATTAGCGGACTCATTGGCCCGAATGGCTCAGGAAAAACGACGCTCTTCAACATCATGACAGGTTATGAGCGCGCTGACACAGGAGAAATTCTCTTTCAGGGCAAGCATATCACGCGTTTCACGCCCGACAAGGTGTTTCGCCAGGGTATCGGGCGCACCTTTCAATTGACGCGCATCTTTGCTCGGCTCACTGTCGAGGAAAACGTGCACATTGCGGCGCAACGGAACGGCTTACTAGCTCTGCTCAGTCCCTGGAGTTATTCTTCCGAAAGACAACACGCGCTTGATCTGCTCGAATTTGTTGGTCTGACCGGGCATAGACACGAGCTTGCTGGCTCGCTCTCCTATGGGCAGAAAAAGTTGCTTGAGTTTGCCCTCATCCTGATTGCAAACCCGCGCGTCATTCTCCTGGATGAGCCGGCCGGTGGTATCAATCCAACGATGATCAACTATCTGGCGGAGCGTATTCGCGAACTGCATAGGCGCGGCATCACCTTCCTGATAGTCGAGCACAATATGGAGTTCGTCATGAATATTTGTGATACGATCACGGTGCTGCATCGTGGCACAGCTATTGCCAGCGGTACACCCACAGAGATCCGCAACAATACTGCTGTGCTGGACGCATACCTGGGAGGCGCAGTCGAATGAGACAGCAAACGCTTCTTACACTTGAGCACGTCACCGCTGGCTACGGTGGCGGCGATATTCTGAAAGATGTGAGCCTGGAGATTGAGCAAGGGACTACAACCTGCATTGTGGGTCCAAATGGTGCAGGCAAATCAACAGTTCTTCGTACTATCAGTGGCCTACTCAAGCCTCGCCTGGGCGACATCACCTTCCAGGGTCATGCTATCGCCGGTCTAAGTCCGCAACAGATTCTCCACTATGGCATTGTGCAGGTACCGCAGGAGCATAGTCTTTTCCCTGCCATGACAGTATATGAAAATGTACATCTGGGGGCCTACTTGCTGAAGGATAAAGCGTTGATCACACGACGCTTGCGGCAGGTAGAAGAACGTTTCCCCATCGTAAAGGAGCGTGCTCAGGAACGTGCCGGCAGCCTTTCAGGAGGGCAACAACGTATGGTTGAGTTCGCGCGCAGCCTTATGCTCGATCCAGCACTTATCCTACTCGACGAACCATCAATGGGCCTCGATCCTAAGACGCTGCGCACGGTTCTGGATACAGTGAAAACGATGCACGAACTGGGCAAGACGATTTTGCTGGTCGAACAGAACGTGCGAGCCGGCTTCTCCATTGCCACACACGGTGTTGTGATGGAGAGTGGACGCATCCGGCTCCAGGGGAATCCGCAAGAGTTACTCGTCAACCCTGAGATCAGCACTCTCTACCTTGGAGGGACACTATCTAAGGCATAGCATCTTGATCTTGTGTTCGCTGGCTCTACAAACGCACCGGCAAGAGCCAGCGGAGCGGTGGAAGCACCTGTTGCACCACGGAAAGGTGATCGTAGTAGCCATGCTGCCGTAAAATCAGGTCTTCCTTCACCGTGAAGACGCTGACACCATTGACCTGAAAAGGGCGCGCCAACCAGGACTGACCGAACAGTGCTGGAGTTATCCCCTGAGCCGTCCATGTAACAGCAGCCTGCTCCTCCATGCCATCTCTTCCCTCCGTACCCTCTTCATCATCAGAAGAATGTGACAGCACTGCACTGGTGGGAGTATACTGAATTGTGGGCATCGTGGCAAAACGCTGACGAAACCAATGCTCAATCTGTGCTCGACCACGTCGTGTACGCTTCATACCAGAATCAAAGAGTTCGGCGTGCTCAGCGTAAAGCGCGACCAGAGTCATCACATCATGAGCATTGAAAGATGCGATCCAACGCTGTACAAGTATCTCCAGACGCACAGTAATATCTCTACTATTCTGCATACACTAAATTTCCTTCTCTCTACTCTTTTCTTGTCAGAGAATGCGGCGAAACTTCCTGTATATTATAATAGAAGTATAAGCAAAGTAGCTCCGATACCGTTTTTCTCTCTCTTATTGTAGGCGAAGGGTGTAAAAAATACTATTTCCTCATGTATTCATACCTGGAGGATCAGGGAGGCATAATTGAGCACAAGCACTCAGCGCTGGATCGACGATAGAACATTTCGCAATGACGTTGACTATATTGAAGCGCTCTGGCAGCAGAGGATGCTTGGAAGGCTACAACTACCTCTCCTTGATATAGGCACTGGAGACGCGGTTGTCTTTGTGCCAATCCTCGAACACCTGGAGTTTGTCTATGCACGCCAAATACGCGCCCTGAGTCAACGGTACCGTGTCATTCTTTATCGGCGACAGGAGACGCGTCGCTATAGTGTGGGTATGGCCGAGCGTGTCGAAGAGTTGCGCCAGATCCTTGATGGGCTAGGGTTGGAACAGGCTGACTTGGTCGCGCACGGCGATGCTGCGATGGTCCTCTTTGAGTTTGCGCTCCGTTATCCGCAACGCTGCCGCTCTCTGACGATCATCGCTCAGGGAGCTGATTACCGTATCACGCCTCACCCATTGATCTGGCTGCTCCACGAGGGATACATCCGTCTTCCCGTTGAATATCTCATTCCTGCTTCCTTCTTACGCCAGACCGTCATCAAATACATTACAGCCCATGCTCCTGATAACGAGACAGCCCTGGCTTTACCCGCTCACTTGATAGAGGAACAATTTCGCAAAATTCCTCAATGGCCGCTGGTTTACAAGTTCTCGGTCCTTCCCGTGATTCATTCCTTTGATATACGCAGCCGTATACGAGAACTAACTGTGCCTATTTTACTGCTTAACCGTGCGGATGATGTGCTTGCACCTGAGACAAAAACTCGCTGGCTTGCCGAAAACTTACCTTATTGTGCGGGTTATCACGTCATTTCTGGTAGAGAGCGCTTCTTTATGTACTCGCAATCTCAGATTGTGACTCCGCTTCTGGAAGCATTTCTTGATGAACAAAATCGCGTACACGACACAACAGGACAGATCCAATAAGAGGAGATGCAGATGGAGGATGCTCCACAGCATGCACGGCGCAGAGTTGTCATTACCGGGCTTGGAGTTGTCGCACCAAATGGGATCGGGAAAGAACCCTTCTGGCAAGCCTGCATAGCCGGTCAATCAGGGATACGCACAGTCTCCCGCTTCGATGCCAGCCCCCTACCATCACGTATAGCCGGAGAAGTAGTCTCCTTCAATCCACTACAACTTCATCTCACACCTGAGGAGATCCAACACATGGATCGAGCGACACAATTTGCCCTGGCATCTGCGAATCTGTGTATAGACGATGCACACTTCACATCCCCTCTCAACGAGCAGGAGCGCGAACGTACAGGTGTCCTGATCGGCACAGCTCTTCCTTGCCTGGAAGAAGGTGAGCGCGAGTGGGTCCGTGCAACTGCGGCAGGCACGCAAGAGCTTTCATTCGCACACACCGCTTCGCTTCCCGCCACACTTCTCATGTCGCACGCTGCCGCCAGCGCCATCGCGAGCCATCACGCTCTGTACGGGCCGTGCAGTGTGCTCGCAACAGGCTGCTCTGCTGGTGCCGATGCAATTGGACAGGCCTTTTGGACGATTGAAGAAGGGCGAGCCGACCGCATGCTTGCCGGGGGCACAGACGCGGCGATCAGCTACGGCGTTCTCGATGTTTTCTGCGTCATGGGTGCCTTGAGCACGCATTTCAACGACCAACCACACCGTGCATCACGGCCATACGACTTGCAACGCGATGGCTTTGTCATGGCAGAAGGCGCTGCAGTTCTCCTTTTAGAGGAGCGCGAGCATGCCCTTGCACGCGGCGCGCACATCTACGCGGAGATCCGCACCTTCTGCACTAACAGCAACGCCTACCATATGACCTCCCTTCCTCCCAATGGCCGCCCGCTCCAACGTCTGCTAGAACAGGCGCTTCGTGAAGCAGACCTCTCTCTAGATAAGCTCGACTACATCAACTCGCACGGCAGTTCAACACCTCCCAACGAACTCGCGGAGACCGCTGCCTACAAAGCTGTCTTCGGCGAACAAGCTTACACTATTCCCATCAGCGCGACAAAATCCCTGCTCGGTCACGCACAGGGAGCCGCCAGCGCCATCGAAACCCTCGTTACCGCGCTCGTCCTCGACCGTCAATGCATTCCCCCGACCGTCAACCAGGAGCTGAGCGATCCCACCTGTGATCTCGACTACGTCCCCAATAGAGCGCGCAACGCCTCGGTCTCAGTCGCGCTCACCCACTCCAGTGGCTTTGGCGGCGTGAACAGTGCACTGGTCTTAAGCCAGGCACACTGGAATGCGTGCTCATGAACAGGATGAAACAGCGGCGCGTCGTCGTCACCGGCATGGGTGTTGTCGCCCCCAATGGGATCGGGAAAGAGGCATTCTGGCAGGCAACACGGCGCGGCATATCCGGTATTACACCTCTGCCATTTTCGTCTGCAAAAGAAACCAGAGCCATCCAGGTTGCGGGCAGCGTACAAAACTTCGAGCCTGAGCAATACCTCGAACGCAAGCAGGTCAGCCGCACAGATCGCATGACCCATCTCGCCTTCGCCGCTATCGAAGAAGCACTAGCAGACGCACGCATGGTCCCACAGGATCTACCCTCACAGCGTATGGGTATTGTCCTCGCCAACACCATGGGTGGAGCCGATTATGTGCTCAAGCAACTGCACGCCCTGTACACTCGCGGGCCGCGCTTCATGAGCGCCTACACCGCCATCGCCTGGCTGCATGTAGCAAATGTAGGTGCTGCCGCTATCCATTATGGAATTCAGGGCTACTGCAAAACTCCTGTCAATGATACAGCCGGGGGTCTCGATGCACTCTGTATGGCCTACAGCGCTCTGAAACGGGGAGCCGCCGATGTAATTATAGCTGGAGGCTGTGAAGCATTTCTGCACCCATTTATTCTGCACATTCTGGCTCAGCAAGGCCACTATCTCACAGCAGATGATCCCTACGGCTATCGTCCCTTTGATCGTCGCGCTGCTGGTCTGGTGCTGGCAGAGGGGGCCGGCGTCTGTATTTTAGAAGACTACGAACATGCTCGCCAGCGTGGCGCACCTATTTACGGTGAAATCTTTGGCTATGCCCAGACAAATGACGCACATGGCTTCTCTGCGCCTCTCGCCGATGGAACACGCTATGCTCGTGCCTTCGAGCTAGCCATGCAAGAAGGAAACGTGCAGGCGCAAGATATCGCTTACATCAGCCTGGACGGCCGTGCCCATGCTCCCTCCGATACAGGCGAAGTAGACGCTCTACATAAAGTGTTTGATCATCCACATGTTCTGCCAGTCAGTGTTCCGCGTACAGCATTTGGGCATAGTTACGCTGCGGCAGGCGCTCTCGATACAATCACAGCACTTCTAGCGCTGCAACACAGCATTATTCCGCCCACTCTGCATTGTGACGAACTCCTGCCAGAATATTCACTCGACCTGGTGCGTGACCGTCCCCGTGAACTGCATGGAGAAGGACTCACCAGAGAGACAGTGTTGGTTGGAGGACGCGCAGTCGGCGGTGCCAACGTCGTGCTCGCCCTGCGTAAAACGCCAAAGGTGGCAGAAACGAACGGCACGTAAGGAGCGAAGCGAGCTTGCCTCGCTCCTACCTAATTTATTGGACAAACATAGGACTTAGTTACCGCTCTTAACACGAGGAACCCAAATATGGACGTAGACGTCGTCATTGTTGGAGCCGGGCCAACCGGCCTGATAGCCGCGCACTTGCTTGGGCAGGCAGGCATTTCGACACTTGTCCTTGAACGCAATCCCAGCTTGAGCGGGATCCCCCGCGCTATCACTCTCGACGACGAAGGGTTGCGTATCTGCCAGGCACTCGGACTTGCCCAAGACCTCGCCGACATCCTCTTACGCGATGTTGCGGCAGACTACATCACTTCTAACGGCCATACCCTCGGTCATGTCGAACCGCAGCAACAACGCAACGGTCATCCACTGATATCCACCCTCCATCAACCTGCATTTGAAGCCCTGCTTCTCGCACATCTACGGCACCTTCCTTCCGTCAAGCTACGTTTCGCACACACCGTCCAGGCGATTGAGCAGGACGAGCAGCAGGTCACACTCCACGTCCACACGCCCGACAATGGCCTTTGCACACTCACCTGTAGCTATCTGCTCGCCTGCGATGGCGGCAAAAGCACGATACGTCAAGAACTCGACATCCTTTTGAGGCCAATTAGTCTGCACGATCTTTTTCCCGCACGGTTGGGACAAGGGCAAGCGTGGGACAAGTCCGAACTCCCATTTCATCAACAAAATCTGCGGACACCATCCCTACATATGATAGAATTCTCCAAAGCTACCGATAAAGGTCAACGCTGGCTGGTGGTGGATTGTCTGCAACACCCTTCTACCTCTGACACGCCTTCAATCAAACCCACTATTACGTTCTTCTGCAATCCCGCACGACCGGCTGTTACTGTACCGGCACCACAGGGGAGACAGCGATGGGAGTTTATGCTCCTACCAGGAGAAGATGCAGAAAATCTTCTGCACGGAGATGTGATTTGCAAGCTGATCGAACAGGCTCGACAAACTCAACGCTTCATCTCAGGGCAAGCGCTCATAACCGAGCAACCGAACATTATTCGAGCCACGATCTACACATTCCACACCCTTCTTGCTGAACACTTCTCGGTGGGCCGTATCTTCTTACTTGGCGATGCCGCTCACTTGATGCCTCCTTTCGGTGGGCAGGGGATGAACAGTGGCTTACGCGACGCCTTCAACCTGTGCTGGAAGCTGAAACTGGTCCTCCAGGCAAAGGCCAATCCCCTTTCATTAGAGACATACGAGCGAGAGCGTCGTCCACACGTGGCACAGATGATGCTCTTCTCCTCCCTGCTCGGCAAAATAATTATGCCCACCCGGCTCATGCTCGCCTCTCTGCGCGACCTCTTCTTCCGCAGCATCTCCGCTCTTCCCCCCGTGCGCAACGCCATCACAGAGATGCACGTCAAACCACAGCCGCGCTACACCTCCGGTCTCCTTCTCCCTCCATCGACCCAGGCTGCTAAACGACTGGTTGGAGTTTTCATCCCACAGCCCCCCGTCCTCACCCCCTCAGGAGACTACCTCCCCCTCGATGACGCCCTCGAACATGGCTTCTCATTAGTTAGACTATATGAAAAACCCGATAACGCGTTTGCAGAAGTACAGCATGAGTTCTGGCACACTCTGGATATACGTTTCATCTGCATACAACCACATATGCCCGATTCCCTCTCCCCTCGGCATGCACTTCAGAGCCTTCGTAGGAACCATCATTTATGGCGTCCGTTTCGTCGCACCGCACAGACGCTCACCCCCAGCACTATCTCGCTGACAGAACCCGACTCTCATCCCCCTCTCCAACAACCACATCCTATTCCCATCACTACCGTCCTCGACATCACAGGTCGCTGGCAAGCGTGGGTGCACAACAACCAGGACCTCTTCGTCCTGGTGCGGCCTGATCGCTATGTGCTAGCTGCATTTTGGAGTGAGCAGGTCGCGGATGTTGTCGGGAGCTTGCAACGTAGGTTTTCACCTTAAAACGTTGAAATAACTTACCCTCTCTCCCCACTCCCAACAGGCACCTTTCCTGTGTTCTGATGCACGGAAGAGAGCGTGCAGGCGTTATCGCCGATGTGCTTCTCGTGAGGCATTTCGGATACTTTAGGTCTGGCTGAAATCATTAGAAAGGCGCACAGGGAGCTTGCGAGACAGAGGCCCAATGCGATAAGCATGGCAACGCGAAATCCTGCGACAAATGACTCTGCAATGGCATCATTTAATGCGTTGCGTAGGGCTGGTTCGACATTTGCTGGAGCTTGCGCACCCGCCAATCTGCCACGCTGTGTATCCAGTGCGGCGTTGACCTGTGGCGAGAGATGTAGCGGGGCAATATTGCTGTTCAGCGCACCATTGAATACTCCCAGCACGACGATTCCAAGCAGAGCAATCGCGATTAAACCAGCGATACGTGCGACGGCGTTGTTTACGCCTGAGGCAACGCCAGCGTACTTCTCCTCAACTGAACCCATGACGGTGGTGGTCAAGGGTGCGACTGTAATCGACATGCCCAATCCTAATAATAGCACTGCTGGAAAGAAGGTGGTCCAATAGCTGCCACTTCTGCCTATCAGAGCCAGCACACTATAGCCAACAGCAACAAATAATGGGCCTATCACGAGAGGCAGTTTGGGTCCATAGCGCGCGATCAGGCCGCCAGACCAGCGTGAGAGTCCGAACATGAGCAGGGTGAAGGGGAGAAAGGCTGAACCCGCTGCCGTCGCAGAGTAGCCATGCACGTTGATCAGGTTAAAGGGCATAAAGAACAACGTGCCACCAAGAGCTGCATACAGGAAAAAGGTGAGCAGGTTTGTACCACTGAAAGTATGTGAACGGAAAAGCATCAGAGGCATCATTGGTGCGCGGCTACGCTGCTCAACAAGCAGGAAGAGCGCGAGGAAGACTATCCCAGTGCCAACCGTACCAAGTACCACTGGGCTGCCCAATCCTATACTCTCTGACGAGATCAGGCCGAAGACCAGTCCACCTAAGCCAAGCGTTGCCAGCAGAGCACCAGGGATATCCAGGTGATGCACCGCCCCTTCACTCCGGCTCTCAGGTACATGCAAGAATAGGATGATCAGAACGGCAATAGCGAGCGGTACGTTGATGAAGAATACCCAGCGCCAGGAAGCATTTTGCACGAGCCAGCCACCGATTACTGGCCCTAACGCTGAGGTGATGGAGGAGAAGCCTGACCACATACCAATCGCACGCCCACGCTCGCCTTCATCTTCAAATGAGGCGCGCAGGATCGCCAGACTGCTTGGTGTCAGTAGTGCTCCACCCACACCCTGCACTCCACGCGCGATGATTAACTGCAAGATATCCCGCGTTAAACCGCACCAGACAGATGCCAGGGCGAAGAGCAGTACACCCAGTGCAAACACACGTTTGCGTCCAAATAGATCTCCAAGTGATCCCCCCACAATAATGAGAGCACCTAGAAAGAGTGCGTATCCTGCAACTACCCATTGAACGCTCCCCGCGCTCGCATTCAGCTCCTGCTGAAGCCTGGGCAAGGCCACATTCACCACGTTCGCGTCGATAAATGCCATGCTCGACCCAAGTATGCTCGCCAACAGAATCCAGAATCCCTTACGCTGACCCATGCTGTTTGCCTCGCTATAGTACTGAACAAAGAAAACTCCCTTACTTACTCCACACCTTCTACACCTTTCAAACATAGTGAAGATAACATCCGCCAACATGGAGAATGTCTTTCAAAATTGAGAACCTGTTGAATTGCTAGAGATCAGACAACTGCCAATCTATCTCCGGCTTTCTCCCATTAAGCAACGCGCGATTGATTGCGGAGAAGGGACGACTACCGAAGAAGCCGTTGCGCGCCGAAAGGGGCGAGGGATGCACAGATTCTACAATGGTGTGCCGCGTCGTGTCGATCAATGCGCGCTTCTTCTGCGCGTATGCCCCCCATAGCACAAAAACAACCGGATCTCGCTTCTCATTCACCAGGTGAATAATGGCATCCGTGAAGGTCTCCCAGCCATGATTTTTATGCGAGTTGGGCGTGTGCGCGCGCACGGTCAGCACTGCATTAAGCATCAATATCCCCTGTTCAGCCCACGGCACCAGGTAGCCATTGTTGGGAATACGAAATCCCACATCGTCACGCAACTCTTTGAAGATATTGACCAGAGAAGGCGGGGGCTTGACGCCGGGTCGGACGGAGAAGCAGAGCCCATGCGCCTGCTTGTCGTCATGATACGGATCTTGTCCCAACAACAAAACGTTCACATTCTCATAAGGAGTAAGCCGCAAAGCCGAGAACACATCCTGCTCAGGTGGAAACACCGTATACTGCGCCCGTTCCGCATCCACAAACTCCCCTAATTTAGAAAAATAAGGCTTCTCAATCTCAGAATCCAGATATTTCATCCAGCTTTCAGGTATGTTTATCTGCATATATCACTCCTCGTTCCTGATCCAAAATGATAAGGCTTAACAAACTACCCCGACCTTCACCTGCCATTCATGGCGCGAGAAATAGGGGCCAGATTCATCGCGCTCGCCGCCTCGGGAGCTAGCTCTGCTCACTCTCGCCTCCCCATCTCTGCCTCGCTCGATACCTGGATCACTTTCTGAAACTCGATCATCGCGCCCTTTGTTCCCACCTCACCCTTTTCTCTCATCTCAACTGTTGTTCCCACCTCACCCGTTTCTCCACCACCACTCTCGTTGCCCACCTCACTCCACGTCCCAGCATCCCTCTCTCCCCACAAGAAATTTGTCAACCCAGGGATGCATTCGCTAGTGTAGCCTATTCAGCAGGGTCCCACAAGAGGAGATTCTTCTGGAAGGGGAAAAGCGGCATTGTCTTAGACTTCTCAGCCTTGATCGTGATAGCTATAGAGATCTTTTATACTTGCTCTTTGCAAACAAATAACTGCTTCTCCGAAAACCTGAGTGCAGAGCACGAGCTGAGCTCAAGCGGCGTTGGGTTTCGCAGAAAATCTAACAACTCGATAGAAGGAAAGGACCAGAGATGCTAGAGAACAACAATGAGATATCGCCTGCCTCTTCAGTTTCTTCACCAACCAGTACAACCACTAACACATCAGAAGCTTCGATTCTTGAGGAGCCGAGTGCGCTGAGTTCGCCAGAAGTGGCAGGTACACGCCCATCGCTAGGCATCAAGAGACCGACTGAGGTGAGAGGCCATGGACAGCTTCTGCCCGTCGGAGCTGGAGCTGTGACGTTGCATGGTATTTTACAGCTTCCTGAACAGGCACATGGCCTGGTGCTACTGGCACAGGGCATTGTGCGCACCGAACTTCACCCTCATCGTAGTATCCTCGCGCTTGCCAACGCACTGCATGAGCGCAACATCGCTACCTTCCAGGTAGACCTGTTCACAACAGAGGAGCGCAAGATTGATCAGGAGACGGGCTATTTTCGCCAGAATACCGATATCATGCAGCAGCGCTTGATCGGTATGGCCGACTGGTTTCTTGAGCACACGGAGACACAAAACCTCTCCATCGGTTACTTCGGCATTGATGAAGCAGGGGCCGCCGCGCTGATCGCTGCTGCCGAACGCCCCGATGTTGTTGCAGCAGTCGTAGCAGCGGGCGCTACACTCCATCTGGCCGGAAGCTACCTGCCAACCGTCCTGGCCCCCACACTCCTGATCGCCCCAGCACAGGACACCACAATTCTACGTGAGCAACAGGAAATTCTGGCACAGCTCAAAGCCGAGAAGCACGCGGAGCAGATCGCTGGCGTCTCAACCCTGCTCGGAGATGCACGCGCTCTCGCCGAAGTCGCACGCCTGGCCGGCGACTGGTTCGACAAGCGCCTGACCACGATCATCTAGTTCTGTACAGGCGCATAGCGAGTAGGCTTGCCCTTTCAGATAGGCCTGTCCCGGGCTGTTGCGTCGGGACGATCCCTTGCGGTCGCCCACCTCGGGGTGCACGATGCTGATTGTGCCTGCCTTCCAGCAACGGGAGGGCGCGCAGCCCAATACATTTCACGTAAGAAACCGTCCAAAGAAGGCTGAAACAAACGGCGCGGAGGGAACGGACTTGCGGTACAATTCACGTAATGCCAATACGCGAACGTCGAAAGAATGCACTGCTGAACTGCGCGTAAGGAGCGGGCTTGCCTCGCTCCTACCTGAATTCTTGCCCTATTTGCCCATACGCACCTCTATACGCTTCTTATTCTAAACATCTGTCATGCGATAAAGAAAAACACATCTTCTTACCGCTCTTCTGCTCAAAATAGATACTACTCACCCTTACCGACCATAACTTCCGTTGACTTGATAATCGCTACGACTAAATCACCTTCAAGCAGTTGCAGCGATTGAACGGCATCTGTCGTAATAACCGAGGTAATCTGCTGCCTGTCAGGCAGTTCAATCACCACCTCCGTCATAATATCTCCACGCTTGATCGACTTGACAGTTCCCCGCAACTGGTTGCGCGCACTCATCTCCATAATCGTAAATACTCCTTCTTAAATAGACACTTCCCCTGTATAAATTATACGGCACAACACATCTTCCTGATTACTGAGTCACCCCAAAGAGCACCTGTACTCTGTCGAGAACGCACACAGAGCATCGCAAAAACTGCGCTTATACTCTATTCTATAAGCAGACAATCTAAAATAACTCTCTACTATACCACTTGCATATACCAATAAAAGGAGCGTCTCTTATGAAAAGATTTTTCCATCTTCAGTCTCTCAAATACTGGCTACTTCAAGTTGTTCTCCTTACCGGACTCTGCGGCCTGCTCTATGCAGCCGTGCAACAGGACCTCCGTCAGAGCGCAAACGACCCACAGATTCAGCTAGCCGAAGATACTTCCGCAAAGCTTACAGGTGGACAGCAGATACAGGACGTGGTACTAGCCGAGAAGGTCGATATCGCCCACAGCCTGGCCCCTTACCTCATTATATTTGATGCGGAGGGCAAGCCGATTGCCGCCTCAGGGCAACTCAACGACCAGATGCCGAGCATCCCCACAGGAGTCTTTGACTATTTGAAAAGCCATGACGAGGATCGCTTCACCTGGCAACCGCAAACAGGAGTACGTAGCGCCGTTGTCGTCACCCCATTCAAAGGCCCCAGCCCCAGCTCCGGCTATGTCCTGGCGGGCCGCTCCCTCCGCGAAGTCGAACAACGCGAGACAAACATCCGGGATCTCATTCTCGCCGGCTGGCTCGGCATGCTGCTCGTCACCTTCCTGGCAACAGTGCTACTCTTACCCAAAGAGAGGCCTGGCAAAAGAATCTCTCGTATACGCAGACCATCAAGAAACCCCTGATCTTGCCGACGCCTTGCAATCTCTTCTTCATCAATCTCCTCCACATGCGTCTGAATCCACCAGATGTTGCCCAATTGCATACAATACAAAAGGAGTGGAACGGCATATCACCAATTCCACCCCCTCCTCCTAGAAAATCCTACGGATTCTTCTGCAGGAACTCCTCTATCTGCTCCAGCTCGCCCTCGCTGAGGCGGAACTCGGCGGCAGGTATCATCTCTTCGATCTGCTGTGCACTACGTGTACCGACAATAGCTGCGGTGACAGCCGGATTATGCAGCGTCCAGGCAACTGAGACAACACCGGCACTAACGTTGTGCGGGAAACCGATCTCGGTCAGCAGATTCGCCAGTTCCAGGTTGCGCGAGAGACGCGGCTCCTTGAATTCGGAACCTCGTTTGCGCCAGTCGTTATTCGGCATCTGCTCAACGCGTTCCTTTGTCATCGAACCCGACAGCAGACCTGAGGCCATGGGCGAGTAGACGATGACACCAATGTCGTTACGTTGACAATAGGGAAGAATTTCCTTATCTACCTCAGAATTGACAAGCGAGTAGTTCGGCTGTAGCGTCTCAACAGGTGTGATCTTCTCCGCGCGCTGCAACTGCTCAACGCTGAAGTTCGAGACACCAATGTGACGCACCTTCCCCTCCTTCTTCAGTTCGGCCAGTGTGCTCCAGCCTTCCTCAATCTCAGGATCAGGATTGGGCCAGTGAATCTGGTACAGGTCGATTGTCTCTATACCAAGCCGTTTCAGGCTCGCCTCTACCTCGCGCCGCAACGAGTCGGCTTTCAAGCTATTTGACACCTCACGCTGCTCATTCCAGATAAGCGAACACTTGGTGAAAATATACGGTTTCTCGCGCCCCTTGATTGCCTTATACACAACTTCTTCGGAGTGCCCAAGGCCGTAGACCGCCGCTGTGTCAATCCAGTTGATTCCTAGATCAAGTCCACGCTTGATCGCCATGATCGACTGCGTATCATCCTGTTCCCCCCAGCCAGCATTCCAATTGCCACCGCCAATCGCCCACGCTCCAATACCAATCGGCGTTATTTCCAGATCTGTTCGACCAAACCGACGTGTATGCATATACTCTATCCTTTCCATACTCTATACTTCTTGAAAAACTTGTAGAACAAGTAGCTTTCCTGCTTTTTGTTACACGCGTCTCCTCATGGTTCCGTGACAAACACAACTTCTATTATAGAACTATTCTCATACAATAATGATAATTTTCTGTCCTCCTCTCTGCATTCCCAGATTACTTCCCCTATTTTTTCTTCAGACGCGGGCGATATTAATAGGCGAGGGATCTCTCATACAGAAAGAGTGTTGTTCAGAGACAGTACCATTATCATTGGCTTTTTTTTAGAAAAGGCGAAACTCTACAAACATTTCGCCAAAGGAGAATATTATGCTTACTTTTGCTTTCAATCGTAAAGAGACGCGTAATGCACAGATCAAGGGTGTGGAACTTACTGAGCAGGAACTGCTGGCTGTGACCGGTGGTCATAATGGTGGTAACAACCATTGTGGCAATACTAGTAACAATCATTGTAGCAACGGATGTAACAATTATTGTCACCATAACAATTCCTCGCACTCCTCTCACAGTTCACATTCGTCCTGCTCTTCCCATTCGTCGCCTTCGTCTCATTCATCGCATCACTGTCACTACTACCATTGCTGTTACTACAGCTGTAACTAGTAGCCGCTGCGCTGCATATACAACCTACCTTAGCCACTGACAGGAAGAGGGATTTTGGGGAGACCGCTCCCTCCTCTTCCTACCACTTATTTCTATTACGGCGTGTAAGCGCTAATCCGAATGCGCCCAATGTTCTCGTTTCAGGGAGATGTATATGATCCAATCCCAGGGTTCGCGCCAGCTCTTTCGCCCGCATGCTCTGCAACAGTACGCTCAGAACAGGGCACGAGATAGTGTCATTCACTCAATAGAACCTCGCGTTATTACGCGCTGGTGGATCTTATTATTTTGTCTCCTGCTCATCACACTCGTCACCTGGTCTCTACGCATTCCAGCGTATACATCGGTACCTGGCCTGCTGCTCTCACCTCAAAAGACGACTACGCGTGGAACAATCTCGCAAGCCGTTCTCTTCTTTCCATCATCAGCCGTTGCACAGCTCTCACCAGGCTCCTCTGTGCGCGTTCAAGTCAGTACAGGTACAGATAGCTTCTATCTCTCTGGCTTGTTGCAACACATCGACACGCAAAAACTTGCTGCACCTGAACTCGCTCAACATTACCCGCTCAGCGCAGATGCTCGCGCAACGCTCCCTGCATTATCAGTCAGCGCGACAGTTTCTCTCTCCAGGGAGCTAGCAGTACAAACATATGCAGGTAGAAGCATCACAGCACGCGTGCAAATAGGTGTACAACCGCTATTTTCATTAGTGAGTATCACATGAAAACATCTGAGGCAACTACAAAAGCATCAAAAAAAAGATCTAGTAAGATAAAATCGTCTCAACAACGGCATGCAACACCGGCATATTCTGCCCAGATCTCTGCCACGCCACCTTCTGACAAAAGCACGAAATCCGCGTCTTTGCAGTGGACACGCCCTTCCCGGCGCGTACCAGTTCTGCTTCAGATGAATACTGTGGAGTGTGGGGCCGCTTGCCTGGCAATGATCCTGAGTTATTACGGGCGCAAAACTCGGATCGCGGAGGTCAGCGAACAGTGTGGAGTGGGACGCGATGGCCTTTCTGCTCTAGATATTGTCAAGGCGGCCCGCAGTTATGCTTTGCGTGTGCGCGCCCTTTCTTTGCAGGATAATAACTTTCAGGGCATCACCCTGCCCGCGATTGTTCACTGGCAGTTCAACCACTTCGTGATCGTTGAACGCTGGTCAACGCAGTGGGTCGATATCGTCGATCCTGCACTTGGCCGACGACGAGTCTCAAGTGACGAGTTCAACGACGAGTTCACCGGGGTCGTCCTGCTCCTGGAACCCACACCAGGCTTCACAAGATCCCGCGCTACTCGCCGCACAACCACGTTGCGCAACTACGCCTTTCAATATATACGATGCGCACCATTTGCACTGGCACAAATTCTACTCGTTACTCTTCTGCTACAGATGCTCGGATTGGCCTTTCCTCTGCTGACCAAAATTATCATCGATACCGTTATCGGCCAAAAACGCGATGATCTCTTTCTATTGCTCGGCATTGGCTCAGCAATTATTCTCTTATCTCAATTGATTATGCTGCTGCTGCGCTCCTCGTTATTAATCTATCTTGAGGCGCGCATCGACACGCACGTCTTCCCTGATTTCTTTGCGCATCTGTTCTCACTTCCGTACAAGTTCTTCCTCAAACACTCTAATGGTGATCTACTGACGCGCTTCAACAGTCAAGCAATTGTGCGCAGTATTATTAGCAGCCAACTCATATCAACTCTTCTTGATGGCAGCCTGGTTATTTTCTACCTCGTTATCCTACTAATGCTTTCGCCGCTCTTTGGTCTGACAGTTGTTGCTATCGGCCTGCTCGATGTGCTTCTCTTGCTCGGCACAGGTGCTATGCTGACGCGCCTGGCCCGGCAGGAATTAGAGACGGTTGGCAAAGAGCAGGGCTATCTCAATGAGGTATTGGCCGGAATTGAGACACTCAAGGCGACAGGTCTGGAGGGTCGCGCCCTTTCCACCTGGTCCAGGCTATTCTTCGCGCGCCTCAATGCCTCGTTATGCAGTAGCTACACCTCGTCTGTAGTGGGTATAGCACGTGGCTCGCTGCAAGGACTGGCTCCGCTCGTTCTCCTCTGGATTGGCGCGGTGGAAGTACTTCAGCATTCGCTCCAGCTTGGGAGCATGCTGGCGCTGAACACGCTGGCGATCTCCTTCCTCACTCCGCTCTCGTCACTGGTAGGCAGTGCGCAGCAGTTGCAATTCGTGCGTGCCCATCTCGAACGCATCGCCGACATCGCTGAGGCAGAACCCGAACAACGCGCCCAGGCTCGCCGTTATACGCCACGCTTGCGCGGTTCCATGAGGCTCGACAACGTCTCATTCCGTTATGACCCCTCCTCCCCCGTTGTCTTGCGCAACATCTCGCTGAGCATTCAGCCGGGCCAGAAAGTCGCCCTGGTGGGCCGCACTGGATCAGGAAAAAGTACGCTTGGCCGTCTACTCCTGGGCCTGTACACACCGACGGAAGGAGAGATTTTCTATGACAATCTCCCCCTGCACGCTCTAAACTATCAGGATGTGCGCTCCCAATGTGGAGCAGTGCTGCAAAATGCCCATCTTTTCAGCGGCTCGATCCGGCAGAATATCACCTTCGATCTGCCCGATCTCACGATGGAAGATGTTGTGGTAGCGGCACGCCTTGCAGAGCTTCACGAGGATGTGGAGCAGATGCCAATGGCGTATGAGACGTTTGTCTCAGAAAATGGCAATGCGCTCTCAGGCGGGCAGCGCCAACGCCTGGCTCTCGCACGCGCCCTTGTACGCAGACCCGCACTATTGCTGCTCGATGAAGCGACAAGTGCGCTGGATGTGGAGACTGAAAGACGTGTCGAGCAGCACCTTAATGGCCTTTCATGCACGCAGATAGTCATCGCGCATCGGCTCAGCACCATCCGCAACGCCGACTGCATTCTGGTCCTCCACGAGGGACAGCTTGTAGAGCAGGGAACACATACGGAGCTGCTCCACAAGCAGGGCTTCTACGCCTCTCTGATCGCCTCGCAACTCGCGAACGGCGAGGTAGAGGTATAACAACCTTTACGAAAGCACGACAGGGAGTATAAACATCTGTGACTCATATGTGGGGTTGATTATCACAACACGAAACGGCAGAGAAGAGCCTTTCACCTGATATTGCAAGACAGGTGCCGAAAACTGATCGTAGTACCAGTACAGGCGTAGATACGATATACGCGATTTAACCTGCACCAGATAGACTACTTCTCCGCTAATCCAGGCTGCATTCGACTTGTTGTTGCCAAACCAGCACACGCTGTTCGACTGAATCACTGTATTTGGTAGATACGTCCAGGTTGCATGCACAAGTTTCAAAGAAGAGAGCTGCATTTTGATCTGCGTCTGATTTGCTATCGCTACTGTGACTCCTGGCAGGGTTCTGTTCCCTGTCCCTGGACCGGGGTTATGAGCGCTAGCTGGTGCTCCAACGACGAGTGTCAGCACTACGAGCAGAAGTCCACATATAATGAGCTTTCTCGCTTGGCTCAACAGTGTGGGCGTCTTTTCCATTGTAATCTTTCCTTTCACAGATAAGAGGAGGATTGTTCCTCCTGCAAGAAGCAACGACGCCCACCCCTGTTTTGATACTCAAGAACATTATGCCAAACGCGTAGAGGAGAGCCTTGCAACCTCCTGTCCAATAGGCATCAAGATACGGCTTGAGGAACGTACGATCCCGCGTCGGGTGCAAAGTGCGGGACCCTTGCGGTCGCCCATAGTGGGGGCGCAGGATGGTCCACGAAGGTGCATCTCGACGAACAGGAGGGCGCAAGTTTGTACCCTCCTGTTCGTCGAGAGACACGATGATTCACGAGAGCACCCCTCAACGGGGGCAACACAAGGGTTGCACCCTATGCAGCCGTATTAAAACCTACAGCGCCTCCAGCAACATATCACCCTCTTCGGGAGTGATGCGCCCCTCCACAATCATGCGCAGAATCGCCTCACGCTCCTGCTCAGGACTGAGTATCGCTTCAGTTCTGTCTCCGGCAGCTTGCTCCCCCTGCTCCTGTCCCTCTCCTGACTGTTCCTGCACATGCGCTTTCCCTGCTGCATCTGATGCAGACGTGCGGACTTCCGCAGCCTCAGGTGTAGGTGGAACTGGCGGTACCGGTGGAGATGACGGAGGAACTGCTCCAGAAGCGACCGGATTCGGCTGCGTTGGAGGGACAGGTGGCACTGGAGGACGAGTGTAGCGAATGTTGAGATTGCTGAGCGCCTGCTCCACAGCCTCAAACGCTCCCTGCACCCCCTCGGCGGCGGCGCGCCGGGCCTGCTCCATCAGCCGCTCGATGCGCTCAGGATTCATCTGCCACTCACGCTCATTGTAACGTGCATAGACACGAATTTTCTCGCCTGCCTGCTCCGCCTTCCGTTTTGCCTTCTCATTCACTCTCCAGGCAGCGTGCTCCATCTTGCGCCTCGCCCTCTCCTGTGCACGTCGAGACATATCTTCAGCCCGCTGTTGCCACTTCTCACCCCAGCGCTCCTGAGCGTCACTAGAGTAGCGGTAGCTCTTTCCCCAGCGCTCCATATCCCGTCCAAAGTGCTCCATATCACGAGCAAAGTCGTTCCAGTTCCAGCCACCGCCGCTACTACTATGTGCTTCCTCCTCGCCTGATAGCTGCAAATTCCCACCTGCGGATACATCGAGCCGTGCCGCACCTTCCCCATAAACGAGAGAGGCATGATTAGTCAAGCTTGAACCGACAGCTTTGCCATGAATGATACCGCCGACGGTGGCATTTACAGTGAGATTAGCCTGTGCCGGTAGGATAATGGAGATGTTTCCACCCGCATGCAGACGCGTCACACTCTCGACAGGGAAATCGGCCTGGAGATTGAGATTGCCACCAACCACTCCAAGCTGAGCAGTTCCATGCACACCTTTGACATCAGCATTCCCACCAACCGCTCCGATCTGTAGATTGCCCGCTACGCCTTGTATCACAGTCAAACCGCCAATGCTCCCCAGCGTGACATCTCCCTGAATGTCGCGCAATAGACACTCATTGCCAACCTTGCGTCCCTGGATGCTGACCGCTCCAACCACCTCCAGCTCGTTCCCAACTGTGCCTACGCGCATCTCTACCTGCGAGCTATCGCGTACCAGGCAATTATTGCCCACGCCACGCACCTCTAGAGCTACCACACCACTCACCTGAAGATCATCGCCGATGTTCTCCAACAGCACCCGCATCTCACCGTTGCCGCTCAAAGTGCAGTCATTGCCCACGCTCTTCCCCTGCAAGCTGTAAACGCCATCCCCATCCAGGTCATTGCCCACGCTCTCGAAGCTGACATCATGCACCTCTTCCAGCTCCAGATTATTGCCAACTGAGCGCAATTCAGCCTGCTGGACTCGTATCAGGATAGCATCGTCATCTATTTTCCCATACCCATGCAGAACTGCAACATCCGTCACTTCCAGCTTCCCCTCAATCCTCCCTAACGTAGCTTCGCCCGTAATCGATTCCAACGTACAATCGCCCTCTACTTTATCCAACTCGACTCTCCGCACATTGCTAACACGCACATCCCCTTCACTACTGGAAACCCAGATCTGCGTTTCGTATGGAACGGAAAGTTCAAGATCTCCCTCACAGCCAGATATACGCAGGACATGGCCGTCCGATTGCATATACTGCGTGGTTTCGTCTGCTGAAACGCTGACGTTCTGCTGTTCCCCACCACGCACGAGCAGACCTCCCTCAACACCCTCGATTTCAATGCGCTGTGCGGCTTCGGCGGAAAATGTCTGTTGCATCTCCTATAACTCCTTTTTAAGTACTAAATACCTTCTTTTAATTTCTCATTCTTTTGCCTGATCATTCAACGAAAATCTCTAAACGCTCGCCTCGCTCTAAATCATGGAGATCGAGGAGACGGCCACGCGCTCCACTTTCAACCGTATGCAGCAGCTCCTCTACCAGAGGCGCACTTAGCTGTGGCACGAGAGACGAACCCAGGCGCAAACCTACCCTGAGCAGGCGTAGTGGTAGAGTCGCAGTAAGATGCGTTGGTGCATTCCTCTTTCCAGAAGCACCAGTGCTGCTTACATGCAGGCGCAAGATGCGCTCTTGCTGACGAAGCTGAGAATGCTCATGACTCTGCGTCTCCACGTCCAGCGCATCGAGCAACTGTGCAGCCTGCTCCGCATTTATCTGACCTGCTTCAAGCAGCGCAAGAATGCGCTTCCGCTCCTCTTTTGACGCAGCCATAGCCTCTCCTCATCATCTGCATACAAATGAGCACAACACAACAATTTCTAACCTATTGCAAAATCACTTGACCTTTTCGGATTTCTCAGCTATGCTGAATCCGCTTGGGAGGCCAGGTGGTGAGCGACCTGAAACTGCTCTTTCTTCGATCCGCTCTGAGGATACTGCAATGCTACGACTGCTTGCCCGATCTCGCTCCGTTTTGTGGATACTGCGTGCTTTGTGACTGTGCTGGTTGTGCTGGCTGTGCTGGTTGAGACTTCAACAAACTCATTGCCTCTTCCACGCTGATCTCTTTTGCAGCCAGCCGGTCCAGCACAGCCCGTCGATCTACAAGCTCCTTCTGCTCAGGCACACCTCCGAGCGCCTCAACAATCTCATCCAGCCGGCTCCGCGCGGTGTTGTACGCAACATCCATCTCCTGTGCTAGCTTCTGAATATTGCCGCGATGCTTCACCAGCAGTTCTACAAAATTCAGTTGTTCACGCGTCAAGCGCCCCATCCAACCCAGGCTGAACCTTCCCTCAATCACAACTCCACTCGCGGGACATTCCAGCCGCGTCACGATCAACTCCTCACCACTCACCGGGTCACGGGTAATCAATGGGTACATATCTTCTCCTTCACTCTTCCCTCTTACTGTGTCTTCGTAGCCAATGGCAAATAACATCAATGTGTTGATCATTTTTACCATTTCATGATGAAACATTACCATTACTATCAAATATTGTCAATAGATTAGTAAGTATTTGCAATTTAATATTAATTTTTACGAAAGTGCGGTGTGTCTGCCTCAGCATTCGGCAGGCTCAGCAAAAATGTAGTGACGCCGCTGTGCCTTGTGGAGGCGTTCGACCACACGCGGTCATACCAGTGCCCACCTTCTTTGCTGACCCCATTCAAGCGATTTTCCTATTCCAACTTTCTGTTCCTACTGTACGCAAATCCAAGTATGTTATACATACTTTTTAGACTCAACTGTGTTATACTCATATCATGCATGCTACACTTATTGTCTCTAGGAAACTTGAATGCAAGTGACAAGAATAATGCCCTTTCACAAATTTTGCGATCACTCATCAACAAGCAATTCATTGCTCAGAAGCAGAAAATGTAAGCACTTTTATCTCATTACCCTGCCATACACGGCGCTCTGCACACGTTACTAGCGGAAGAAGGGATATTTGTATGTCAGAGCCTATAGTCATCTGCGATAACCTTGTCAAGATTTACAAGGTTGCAGACCTGGAGGTGGTTGCACTCCAGGGGCTTGATCTAGAAGTGACGCCGGGCGAGGTGCTCACCATCGTTGGTGCCTCCGGTTCAGGTAAAAGCACCTTGCTCAATATTCTCAGCGGTCTCGACGTGCCTAGTGCAGGCAGTTGTATCGTGGATGGATACGATCTGACCCATCTGACACAGGCACAGCGTATTCACTATCGTCGCCATATCGTCGGCCAGCTCTGGCAGCAGAGCGGTCGCAATCTGCTCCCGGAGTTAAGCGCACAGGCAAATGTGGAACTTCCACAGATGCTCAGTGGCGTCGCCGGTTCTCAGCGGACACGGCACGCCCAGGAACTGCTTGAGCTGGTTGGGTTGACAGGCAAAGAGCATAAACGACCCCACCAGCTCTCTGGCGGTGAACAACAGCGTTGCGCTATCGCCGTCGCTCTAGCAAACCAGCCGAAGCTCCTCCTCGCAGACGAACCAACGGGGGAACTTGATTCGGTCACAGCAGGGGATATCTTCGCGCTCTTCCGTAAGCTCAACAATGAGATCGGTCTGACGATCATCACGGTGACACATGATGCCGCCATTGCTGCTTCCGTCGATCGCACTATCGCCATCCGTGACGGGCGTACCAGCACGGAAACGATTCGCCGCGAGACAACGCTGGAGGAAATCGAAGAGCATATGCAGACCGCCAGTGCTGTAATCGGTCTCTCCACAAAAACACACCGCGAATCCATTCTCATTGACCGTGCTGGACGCTTGCAGCTCCCGAAAGAGGCCATCGAGAAGCTCCCCTTCAACGGGCGAGCCGAGGTACGTATCACCGACAATCACGTCGAATTGTGGCCCATTCTGGATACCGTGACCAGCGTTAATGGTCGCAACGGCTCGAACTCAGACAGAGCTACTGGTGGGCAGAAGGAGCGCTCATAATGAAACAAAACTCAACAATCGTGGCAACGCAAACAATTGTCGAGGCAAAGGGCGTGACGCGCGACTACCCCTCTGGTGACAGCGTTGTGCATGCGCTACGTGGTCTTGACCTGACAGTTCATCCGGGCGAGTTCGTGGCCCTGCGTGGTCGCTCAGGTTCCGGCAAAACCACTCTGCTCAACATTCTGATCGGCCTCGATGACCCTACCTCAGGCGAGGTCTGGGTCCTTGGCAAAAACCTGAGCCAGTTGAACGAAAACGGGCGTGCGGAGCTGCGCCGCGAGAGCGTGGGCGTAATGTTCCAGAATGCGCACCTCTTTCCGGTCCTGACGGCGCTGGAGAACGTCGAGATCCCTCTGCGCCTCTCGCGCACGCCCTCTGAACTGCGCACGCACCAGGCACACGAGGCCCTTGAACAGGTCGGACTGGGCAAGCGTGCACGTCATCGCAGCATGGAGCTTTCCGGCGGAGAACAGCAGCGTGTTGCCCTCGCTCGCGCACTCGTCCACAAGCCCCGTTTCATTGTTGCCGACGAACCCACCGGCAATCTTGACTCGCTCACCGGGCGCAACATCACCCAACTGCTGCGTGACATCTCACACCAGAGCGGCATCGGTCTGCTCATTGCCACCCATGACCCCCTCGTCTTCAAATCTGCCGACCGTCTCCTGCGCATCCAGGACGGTCTCATCTACAAAGGCAACGAGGAAGAATAAATGTATGAGTCATCCCGAACGTTTTGCAACGTCTCCCTGAACGACCCTGTGCACTCTCGCGAGAAAAACGGGTGTGAGGGGTGAGCACTGCGCCTCGGCAATTCGGGATGATTCATACATCTATTCCAGCACAAACGTCATTAGATCCCTTCCCACCAGGATCGTTCCCCGATACCCCTCCCTTTGTGCCTCGGCCTGCAAACGTAGCCCATCCAGCTCACGGTAAAGATGTGAGCAGACGATGCGCTGTGCCCGCGTCACCACCGCCAGTTCCACAATCTCTCGATCCTTAATATGCCCCGAATCAATCACCGCGAGGTCCACATCCTTGAGAAAGGCAATCTCCTGCTCGTGAAAATACGAATCACCTGTTAGCGCATACATCTTGCCCTTATATTGAAAGCGCAGCCCATGATTTCCCGCTGGCGGCAGGCTCAGAAACTCAAAGGTCTGCCCCTCAATCACAATCTCATCTTTCGTCACCTCATGCACAACCACCCGGTATGACTTCTGCTGAAAGCTGGCGGGATTGAACAGCCTGAACAGCCCATCTATCAATGTCTGCACACCTGCAGGCCCATAAATATGCAGATCTGTCGCACGCGCATCCCGTTGCGACCACGCCCCCACCTGCATCAAGGGGATCAAATCCGAGACATGGTCGGGATGAAAATGTGAGAGCACAACATGCTCTATCTGAGCATGCCGCACCCCAACCTCCAGCAAGCGTTGCAGCACCCCATGTCCACAATCGAACAACACGCAGCGTCCATCCAGCTCCAACAGCACACTCGATGCTCTCCGCTCGTGCTCCACCTGGCACGTTCCCGTACCCAGCAATGTCAGCATGCTCATAACTGCTTCTCCTCTCTTTTTCTCACTCCCTCGTGTATCTTCTCTCCTTCTCCTCACCTACACAAGAGTCTCTCCCCCATGATATACTACCTTGCACACAAACAACGGGAAAGATCAATATTGTTCTACACCAGCGCACATGGAACAGGACACAGTACAGTATGCAACCAGCATTTACCATACAACCACTTTTAGAAGAGGATCGCCAATGGATGCGACTTCTTGCTTATGATAACATTCCATTACGCGACGAAATAGAGTTAGAATGCTCCCTTTGAAAAGCGAGCGGAAGGAAACATACATGCTCTTTCTCACTGAGCCAGCTCCACAATATAAGAAGAGCTTCCTGGAAGGAATCCACGAATTCCAGCGCGAGGGCCTCCTCCTGGAATATGACATACAGCGCATCGACCGCGACTTCGCCACCTTTCTCAATAACGTCCAGTTCAGAAAGGACCGTACCAAACTGCCCCCGCACCTGGTCCCAAGCACCGACTACTGGCTCATCCTTGGAGACGAGGAGAGCGGAACATTCATCGGCAGGCTCTCCCTGCGCCACGAACTCAACGCGTTCCTGCTCAAAATTGGTGGACACATCGGCTACCAGATTCGCCCCTCGCTGCGCAGACGTGGCTACGGGACAGAGCAACTGCGCCTCGGCCTGCAAAAAGCCAGAGAGCACGGCCTCATCCGCGTCCTCGTTACCTGCGATGAAAACAACATCGGCTCCAAAAAAATCATCGAATACAACGGCGGCCAGCTAGAGAACGCCATCGATATCGAAGGCTCGCCCGTCAAAAAACTGCGCTACTGGATCGACCTGCCCTAGAAAATCATAGTGAGCAGCACCTCTCTCTAATGAAAAGAAAGAAAGAAAGGCACCATCAGCATGCACTGTGATGTCTCTCCCTGTGTCCTGGAAGCTCGGCAGATCATTCAGGCTGCCGCGAATGTCTATATGAAGCATCTGCAAGAGGAGCTACGTTGCATACTCATCCACGGCTCTGCATATAAAGGTGGCTTCATTGCTGGCTGCAGCGACATTGATTTCCAGCTCTATCTTGATAATGCCGCCTTCACGTCCACCGGCGAGATTGCGCTCGACCGCGCCCTTGCAATACAGCGTGACCTCGCACAGATCAATCCTGCACCATTCCTCTACATCCAGGCATACACGTACTCGCTTCAACCGCTCGCCCACAAAAAAGTGCGCTCCCATCTCGGCCCTGTACCCGGCACTTATCACCTCCTCTTCGGCACACTTCCCCGTCCTGAGGCGCAGCCTGAGCAAGTGCTCCAGCGAGCACATGAGACGTTGAAGGGGATTCGGCGCATCCCTGGCGAAGTCGCTGAAGATCTGATCGGTGCCGGCGGGGAACGCATCTGGCGCAAAGTACGCCTGCTCTGCACCGACATCTGGCCCACCCTCTACAGCCTCCTCACCGTTCGTCAGGCCGAAGAACCCATGTCAGTCTGGCGCTTGCCCAAAACAGCCGTCATCACCCAGCTTTCAGAAAACGAGCCAGCCGGCCGCGAGATTCGCCGCTTCTACACAACCGTCACCGCCTACTACTCTCAGGGCCTGCCCCACGAACTCGCACTACAGGCACTCGAACGTGGCGTCATCTTTACCCAGACAGTAATCGATTGGTACGAGGAGAATTATGGACAAATCACCCGATAAAATCTCTCTTCGCCCCTTCACCCCTGCTGACCAACAGCAGGTCGGGAGCTTCATAATGAAATATAAGCTCAACTATTCCAGATATCCACCTCCAACTTCCACTCCCCCTCCTCGCGCTTCCAGATCACCACATAGCTTCCCTCCGTCCTGACCGACTCGTTCCCCTGGTGCATCGTCAACGTATAGTGGCCAACCTCATATGCTGTTTCTGGCCCGCTCGCTTGCACATCCACCGTCTGCAACACAACCTCTCGCCCACCGCTTGTGATCACTCCCTGCCAGAAATCCTGAATCCCCGGCCGTCCCTGCACCATCTCATTCCCCGGAGGCAGAATTCGCGCATTCTCTGTGTGCAGCGCCGCAACCTGTGCCGCATCTCCCTGCGCAAATAAAGCCATAAACTGCCCATTCTTCTGCTCAATAATCTGGCGTATCTCGTCCATTTCCTCTAGCCTCTTTCTTTCGTATTCGCATTACATATATAGCTACACTATACTCTGCCCACCAATCACATAAGCAAGCCCAACAACGAAAATCTCCCTCATTCTGTCGGGTTTTCCGCAACGCGCACGTTATTATAAACAGAAAAGCTTGAGCAAAGGAATCACAAAGCATGCTTTCACCATCTCGAACACATCTATATACATTTGGATACAATATACCCTACATCTCACACTCTTTGTCAGACACTCGTCTCTTCCCCTCTAACAATCGTCACTCATTTTTTCTTCTTCTAACACAGCCATGTACATAGGAGTTTTGGCAAATGCGCAACAATGTTTGGAAAATGTTTGTAAGCGCGCTATACTATGAAGTGGAGAGAGTGTATACGCTTACTACCTTACACAGGTACCTTGCTATTCTATATTGTGTGTATGATGCCGCTATAAACCCAGCAGCGACCATTTCGTTCCTGGAATATAAGGATGTATAAGTCTCTAAGCAACGTAAACATGTACCTCAATATAAAATTTGTAGTTTCTTTCGAGGAAAGGTTGTAGAGGATGTCACAGAGTGAAATTGCCCGCATGCGTCAACAGATCGATGCCGAATACGAAGCCGCCCAACATGTGTTTACCTCACCCTCTATGGTCGCACGGCACCGCTTCATTACTGCACGCATGGAACACATCGCTAACAATATCGACCAGCTCCGTGAGCAGGTCGGGGAAGAGCAAGCCCTGCAAATGATGTGCGAGGCTATGGATCGGCTCCATGCCGAAATGTCCACTACCGACCCACAACTCCCTATCCAGAAAAAAGACCTGCCCCAATAGATATCTCTATCTGTCACAACACGTATGAGCCATCCCGAACATTTGAAGCAGAGTGTGAGAGATGCGCGTAGGGGAGGGCCATAAACCCTCTCCCTGAACGGCTCTGTGCGCTCCCGCTAGAAGAACGAGTGTGAGGGGTGAGCACCGCGCTTCAAAAATTCGGGATGACCCATGACTTCCATTTCTTCTCTCATACGCCTCAAGGCTCACACTCTTACACGTAGATATATAAAATGATGCTATTTGTTAGAAATACCATACATGATCACGAAACGCACCTGCTCTACCTGCAAACTCTTTTACGTCCACTTACGTATTCAATCCCCAAAGGAGACGACGCGCCCTTCCTGAGCACTCTGTTGCGCCGCCTCGATGACACGCAAACTGAACAGAGCATCAGCAGGATCAACCGGTAGCGGGCTACCCGTAAGCAACGCATCCCGCAACAGCGCATAAAATTGCTGATAAGCGCCTGGAATAGATTCTACCTTGCCTTCGATATGCACACCTTCGATCTCTGTCGAAATATTCCCCCAGTTCTCGCGTGGCTCACTTCCCCAACCAGCATCCAGAGGAGTTGCCCCACTGCGCAAAGCATCCTCTTGCGGATCCAGACCCCACTTCTCATACGTTCCCCGCAAGCCGCTCACGCGCATACGTTGACCGGGAATACGCGCTACCTGGCTCACCCATAGATGAGCATGCACTCCCTGAGCAAAATGTAGCGCCACAAATGAATCGTCATCAACCTGCACCCCTGGTCGCCGCAGCGACATCTCTGCATACACCGTCTCTGGCCTGCCAAATAGCTGTAGCGCCTGGTCAATCAGGTGATTTCCAAGATCGAAGAGCTGTCCCCCTGCTGCCCCCGCTTCGGCAGACTCTCGCCATGCGCCCGGACGCGGCTGCGCGCGATAACGCTCGAAACGCGACTCGAAGCGTGTAATCGTTCCAAGTAGATTTGCGCTCAATAGCTTGCGCACCGTAAGAAAATCGCTATCCCAACGACGATTCTGGAAGACCGTGAGCGCCCTTCCCACCTCTTTGCTTTTCAGAAGCAGCCGCTCTCCATCAGCAACTGCAGGTGCGAATGGCTTATCGATCACCACTGGCAGACCAGCCTCTAACGCCTTTAGAGCAAGCGGAACATGTGTCTTATTTGTGGTCGCGATTATAGCCAGATCGTACAACTGGGCCTCGCGCCACACCTCATCAGCATGCGCATACAGCTTCACACCGGGATAGCGCTTCCGTGCCTGCTCTTGACGCTCGGCCTGGCTCGTGACAATAGCAGCAACCACCATCCCGGTCGTTGCGGCAACTAATGGTGCATGAAAGACAGAACCGGCCAGCCCATATCCAAAAATAACGACGCGCAGTGGAGCTTCTTTGCTTCGCGAACTAGATACAGTCATGAGTACAACACCTCCGTAATTTATTCTTTATCCTTCTCTTTCCGCCTTGCCTACACCGAATGTCAACCATTCCCAGTACATTGTATACACAAACGTTCAAAATTAACTCACCTTAGTGTATAATAAGGAAGTGTCAGAAGGAAATTTTTTATCTCGATAAAAAAACACTGCTCTCTTAATCTCGGAACTGCTGACAGCACATAAACGTATTTTCAGCATCACTAGTAGCACAGAGTATAGCTATGACATTTATTTTTAATCGTTTCTTGCACGCTTATTTATACGGTAAAGGAGAGGGGCGCGTGGAAAGTTCAGTTCATTTAGAACAAGCTGCCCAGGAGGAACTGCTCGTCCTACGTGCACGTGTTGCCGAGCTAGAGCGAGCCGTAGCTTCTTCCTCGCATAGGCAAGCTGAGCACGAAAGACTATACAAGCATATACTCACACAAGAAGACAAACAGAGGATACAGAGTACGCAGGTCGAGCAGACGAGCCAGCCACAGCAGAGCATTAGCCAGGTTGAACAACAGCTTCACACCCTTGACGTTATCTTCGAGACCATCACCGACGGCCTGGCTGTCTATAATATGCACGGCGAACTTGTACGCATGAATACAGCATTTCGCCGCCTGATCGGCATCGATAGCCACCCCCAATATACATCCCTCTCAATAGACGAGCGCAGCAAGCTAGTGGACCTGTATGATGAACAGGGCAATCACCTTCTTCCAGAACAGCGGCCTGTTGACCGTCTTCTTCGCGGCGAGATACTGGCAAACGAGGACGTAACAGATATTCTCTTTCAAACACTCGATAAGCGTACCGTTTACGTCAGTGTCAGTGGAGCACCGATCTACGATATGCTGGGCCAGATCATTGGTGCCGTTGCCATTTTTCACGACGTGACCGAGCGACGCAAGCAGGAACACCGTACAAACGAGCTACTGCGCAATATGGATGAGTTTCTCAGTATCGCCAGCCACGAATTACGCACTCCCTTGACCACGATCAACGGCAACATCCAGCTCGCGAAAAGGCGCGTGAAAGGTCTTCTTCCACCCACAGGACCCGAGGAAGATTTTGAGGAAAAGCTCACCCTGATTCAAGAGCTGCTCAGTCGTGCTGAACGCCAGGTGCGTGTCCAGAATCGCCTGGTCAGTGATCTACTCGATGTTTCACGCATTCAAGCGAACCGGCTGGAGCTGCACAAAATGCCTTGCGACCTCCTTGCAATCGTCTATGAGGTTGTTGAGGACCAGCGTGCCTCGCTTCCTGACCGTACCATCAACCTGCACCACATCACCCGTGAACATCGCATTCCCATCGACGCTGATCCTGACCGCATCGCCCAGGTACTCACCAATTACCTCACTAACGCGCTCAAGTACTCCGCCACAGACCACCCGGTGGAGGTCTCCATCAAAATGGAGGACAATCTCGCTTATGTCGGTGTGCGCGATGAAGGTCCTGGCCTATCCCCAGAAGCGCAGAAGAAGATCTGGGAGCGCTTCTACCGTGTCCCCGGCATTACCGTCCAGAGCGGCTCCGGCGTCGGTCTCGGCCTCGGTCTCTATATCTGCCGCACCATCATCGAGCGTCACAACGGTCAGATTGGCGTTGAGAGCAAACAGGGCGTAGGTTCCACCTTCTGGTTCACTCTTCCTACTGTAAAGGAAATATAACTAAAAGGAAAAATCCTATGCCTGACTCATCCATATTTACATACGATCAACAGGTCCCACTCCCACTCGCGGTTCTTTCAGAGCGCGTGCAAAATGGCGCAACAGTGCAAGATGTTACATACACCAGTACCACTTCAGTAGTAGAGAAAGGGAGAGAAACACATGACACATGCACACTGGTTCTGCGAACAACTGAGCAATAGCGCCGCGAGCTTCGCATGGGCCGTCGAGCACACTCCACAAGAGCACTGGCATGCACTTCCTCCAAAATCCTACGCGCTCGGCGAATGGAGCCTGGCCCGCCACGTCTTCCACTTGCAATACCAGGAGCGCTACGTCGTACATGCCAATTTGCAGAGCATCCTCTCCCTCTCCCTTGACATTGGAGAACACCCCGAAGAACAGAGCGCCTGGCAACAGGAGCAACGCTCTGTTGAGAGACTCCTCCAACAATTCCACACCTACCGCCAGAGCACAATCGGCCTCATTGAGCACATCTCCGAGGACGAGTGGGAGAAACCACGCGAAATGACCTGGTGGAACAAGCCGCTCACCCTCCAATGGGTGGTCACCAAAGCCTGGCAGCACACCCTCGAACACACCCATACCCTCCTGCGCCTCCAGCTCTTCTGGGACCCCGCCACCTACCGCGACGCCCATCCTGAGCACTCACCCTTCTAACCCATTCCTTCCTCATAATTGGTATTTCTTGTGGCTCGATCGGACACAGGAGGATGAACAAAATCAGCAACGAAGTTAGCAATTGCATAGGCATCAAGGTACAACGCTGGCGCGAAGTCGTGGACATACAAACCTCGTCCTTCGGTCACTGTTTTCGTCGTGATCCATTGCTCTTCCTGCTGAACCCGATTGAGTATCACATAGGTAAAACGCACCGCGTAGAAATCCTCACTCAGTTTCCGTATGGTTGTAATCTTCAAATCAGTAAAACCGCGCACACTTGCAACAGCTAGAGTGGTAAAGGTTGTCTCAAAGATCACTTCGACCAGTTCAGGAGGATACTGGTGAAAGCTTGTGTCGTTGTCTGCAAGGCAGAGTCCTCACGTATCTGGACTGAAGCTGCAACCTATGGCTATGTTCGACTTAGCTCAAAGAAACATAAAGTTTTTGGCACGCTCGCCAGACCATTAGTGTGTACCGTGTGTGGCTATGTAGAACACTTTGTGAACCCTGAGGATTTCCGGGATTAAGAGAATGAGCACAGGCTGAAAGACGACTTCAGCCTGTGCTCATTGTTCAACAGAAACATTTAATACAAAAGGTGCCTACCCCTTCATCAAGCGTCTCAGTACGGTTGAGAGGATACCACCGTTCTTGTAGTAGGTCACATCGATAGCACTATCCAGTCGTGCCACGGTCGAGAAGGTGAAGCTTGAGCCGTCCTCGCGTGTGACCTTGACGGTGACCTGCTGGCGCGGCTTCAATCCCTGCTCCAGGCCAAGAATATCATAGGTCTCGCGACCAGTTAGACCCAACGATTCCTTGCTCTCGCCCGGTTGGAACTGCAAGGGAAGTATGCCCATGCCGACCAGGTTGCTGCGGTGGATGCGCTCGAAGCTCTC
>DAOUDD010000228.1:0-23772 GCA_034431765.1 Ktedonobacteraceae bacterium
TCACAAAACCTCAACAATAGAAGATAAACAGCCTGTGCACGAACTAAGATGAAGAGTTAGCCGGAATGAGGGAGTGCTGAGAAAAGAAGAGATAGGATTGTCGAAAGAGGAACAACGTGCTATGCTATTTTGGAAAAGAAAAATGCAATCATCGTTCGTTTATCCATCTCTGACGAGCGGTACAAGGAGGTTCTAGATGGCGTCCGCTGAAAACGCTGCACAAACCCAACCCACCTGCCCGGTCTGTCACCAGACCGACAAGGTACAGACAACGCAAGCCGCGTACAATTCAGGTGTTGCACTCGCAGCGCCCCCCGATATGCCTGTCCGACAAGTTTCAATGATGAGAACCATTACCGGCGTAGCCTTCCTCGTTGGTATCTTTATCTTTCTCATCATCGTCTTTATTGGCGGCCTGGAAAATAGCTTTCCCTGGCAATTGCAACTGGCATTAGCTATAGCCACCCTTGTCAGCATCATCACCGCCCTGGTCGTCTCATACTTCGCCTTCCAGCGCGTTGTACGTGGTGACGCCGAGACTACTCAGCGCTTGCCCGCGTGGGATAAGGCAATGACAACCTGGCGCGCACTCTACTACTGTGGTCGGGATAACGTAGTATTTGACCCGAAAACAAACAAAACCATCTCCACCGACGAGCTTACCAAATTGCGCGCTGCCGGTCAGGCACAGGACCAGGAAAAAGCCGCTGCAGCCGTTCCCACTCACTAAGTCACAAACTCATGAGTGTCTGAGTATATCGAATGTGCTTTCGATATACTCAGACACTCATCGCTGTACCCCTTTTTCCTCCTCTTTCATCCAAATAGTTGAAAGAAGCTCTTCCTTTGTTTTCTCTCTTTTGGAGGATGTTTTTCTGTCTTCTCATTGGAGGGTATTTTCGTTTTCTTGTGAAGGAGAGCATATGTTGCCTTCTCTTGTCACAAGCAAGACCAAAAAGAAAAGAGGAGAAATAAAGTATGTGTACAGGTATTCAGGTTCGTTCACAAGATGGTGGGATTGTGTTTGCGCGTACAATGGAATTTGGGCCGGAACTGGCATCCCAACTGGTTGTGCTTCCCAGAGGCAAGAGCTATACTGGCTCCACACCTCAAGGGCAGCCTGGAATAACGTGGAGCAGTAAATATCAGGTCGTGGGCATGAATGCATTTGACGTTCCATTTGTGACAGATGGTTTGAACGAGCAAGGGTTTTATTGTGGCATCTTCTATTTCCCTGGCTATGCTGTCTATCAAGATGTGTCTGATGACGACATCCAGCGAACGCTGGGATCAATTGAGTTGGCAACGTATCTACTGGGAAACTGTCGTTCGGTTGAGGAGGCGCTGCAAGCACTGGATAGAGTACGTGTTGCCAATGTTGTTGTTGAGCAGATGAAGACCGTTCCTCCCTGCCATTACTTTATAGGGGATGCCGCTGGTCGTTGCGCTGTAATCGAATACACGAAGGACGGTCTGAAAACCTATGATGATCCGTTGGGAGTGATCACCAACAGCCCAACATTTGATTGGCACATGACCAATTTACGCAACTACCTCCATCTGACCCCGACAAACGTTCCGACGCTAAACCTCTCCGGCCTCCACTTGTCGGGTTTTGGTATGGGATCGGGAATGCTTGGACTGCCTGGCGATTTTACTGCCCCCTCACGTTTTATTCGTGCTGTGGCGATGACCCAGGCTGCATATCGAACTCCCAATAGTGAAGAGACTGTTACAGAGGCCTTTCACATCCTCAACCAATTTGATATTCCCTGGGGCGTTGCGCGTACAGACAATGGAGACGCGGAACAAGAAAGAACTCAGGCTTCACGGACGCAATGGACAAGTGCAGCGGATGTCAAACGTCTTCGCTACTACTATCATACACAGAAGAATCGTCGCCTTCATGTGCTTGATCTGCAACGCGTGGACTCAAGAGATAAAGAATATCACCTGGTATTGCCACCTACAGAGGATGTCGAAGATATGACCCCAGCTTTACGATAGCAGGAGAGAAAATATAGTATGACCTATTCCGAACTTTTAGAACAAAAGTTCGGAATAGGTCATACTCAATAATAGGTGGGGGAGTATTATGCATATTTCCCAACCATCGCTATCAGATCTTCTAATTCAAACGGTTTGGCTAAAAAGTCATCCGCCCCAGCTTCTCGCGCCGCTCTCTCTGTATCTCTACTCGCTGACATAAGAATAATAGGCATATTCTGGGTCCACTCCTGGCTCTTTAAATGCCTACAGATTGTCCTTCCATCGATACCAGACAGCCAGACATCCAAAAGAAGCAGATCAGGAAGTCCCTCTCGCAAATTGTAAACCTCTGTCCCATCAACTATTGTCTTAACTTCATAACCCTCTATTTCGAGCGTCATTTTGATAGCATCAAGGATTCCTTCATCATCTTCCACAAGCAATATCTTCTTACTCATGCTGTATTTACCTCATCGGTAATAATTTTCTCAGGTTGCTGGAGTATACGTTCTGAAGTGGGTAGGGTAAAGTAAAATGTGGAACCTTTCCCCTCAACACTTTCTACCCAGATAGCGCCTCCATGCCGTCTAATAATCTCACGAGAGATATAGAGTCCTAACCCAAGGCCAGGGTATGTATCTTCTTTGGGTCCTTCAACACGATAGAACCGCTCAAACACTTTCTCCTGTTTCTCTCGTGATATTCCAATACCGAAATCTTGTATACTTAGCGTAATTTCCTCTTTAAGATGTTGTGTTCTTACAATAACGCTTTCAGCAGATGGCGAATATTTGACGGCATTTGTTAATAGGTTGGTAATGACCTGTCCGACGCGCTCTCGATCACAATACACTAGTGTATTGTCTGCTAGCTGCATATGAATAGTATGCTGACTTGTGGTGCGTTGTATTTCATCGACGATTTCAGTTACCAGCCCATTAAAGTCGAAATGGCTCAGGCGCAACTGCAGCTTCCCTGCCTGTATTTTTGATACATCTAGCAAATCAGTAATTAAAGTGATTAATTTATTGATCTGCCCATTCATCTTTGTAAGCAAGTCAAAGGATTGCAAGTCTCCTTTATTTTTGAACACCTTTTGTAAAATTTGCGTGTAGGCTTTGAGACTGGTGACAGGTGTTTTTAGCTCATGGCTTGCAACCGCAATAAACTCATCCTTCTGCCTTTCCAGCCTTTTATTTTCTGTGATATCGAGAACAAATGCAACTGATTGTTCTTTCTTCTGGGGGAGAAGAATGAAGCCAATAAGAACGTTCACTCGACTTCCATCTTTTCGGAAGTATTCTTTCTGATAGGGTGTGCACGAGCCTTTTGCTTGCGCCTCAGCAATGCCTTTCTCATCAATGGGCAACCATTCTGCAGGCGTAATTTTTGCCCAGTTCACTTTTCCCTCTGCAAACTCTTGTCGTGAATATCCTACCATCATCAGCAATGCATCATTTGCATAAGAGATGTTGCCATAGATATCACCGAACAAAAAGCCAATCACATTGGATTCAACAAACAGGCTTAGCTTGGCTTCTGAATCCTTCCAGGCTTCTTCTGCGCGCTTTATAGTAGTGATATCGTTGACAACCATACCAACTCCCAGCATCTCTTCGTCTGTTCGAACCGGGTACAATGATGCAAGTACGTAACGCCTTTCTGAGGATCTGAAGGAAGAATGTTCTTGTTGGAGGGGAATGTCGCGAACGATTTCACCCTGCCTAGCTTTTTCATACCATGGTTCCAGGTCTTTCCAGGCAGCTTGCCCGATAACCTCTTCGACGGTTTTTCCCAGATGCTCGGCAATAGAGCGTCCATTGATATCTTCAGCAAGCATGGTATTCACTTGCCGATAGCAATATGTTTGATCTACGAATGCAAAGCCTACTGGCGCTCCCGAAAGAAGGAGTTCAAGGAGAGCCAATGTTTCAGAAAGCTTCTTTTCCGTCTCCTTTTGTTCGGTAATATCAGTATTTGTTCCAAACCAATGCAGCACATTCCCATCGCTATCTTTCACGGGCATCACACGTGTTAAAAATGGTCGAAATGTGCCATCAGCTCCCTTTAGAGGGAAGACCATTTGAAATGGCTCCCCTGTCTGAATAGATACATTCCACCTTTGTAGGACGTCAGATAGCTGTTCCGGGTCGTGTACCGCTTGCCAGCCCCAACCTTCCATATCCTCTGTAGTTGTACCCGTATAATCATACCAGCGTTTATTATACCAATAAATCCAACCATCCGGTTGGGCTATCCATGCGAGGTTCTCAATATTGTCAGCCATCATGCGAAACCGTTCTTCACTTTTTTCAAGCGCTTCCAGGTTTCTCATAATAATCATCGTCTCTATTTTTGCTTGCTTTTGGTGCTCGTGGATATAGTAATCATGATAGAAAGAGGCAATTTTTGAACAGAGCAGGTCAAAACACACTGTAATCCTCTGGTTCAAGGTGTAGAGATCTTGAGTTGTGAATGAGTGGAATACATCTTCTACGTAGAGCTTTTCCCACAGAACCTGTCTGAGAAAGAGCATTTCATCAATGGCTGTTTCGAGTGTCAGGCCATAAGACATAGCAGTTTGTACAGTTGTCTCCGCTAATCGTTCAAATGCACCGATCCCCTGGGATACATCTTCTATGCTGTTAGCACATTCATGGAGAACTATAATAATATCAGCTTTAATGGCTGCATGTTGTTCTGTCTCTACTATATCAGTAGCAGAACGGCTAAGAAGCTTTTGCAGCGTTCTAGTATAGATAGTTTCTGCATTCTCTCGAAGAAAGTGTGCAACCTTTGAAAAATTTTCCTGGTCAGCCTGGATCATTTGAACGTTCCTTTTTATCAGGGATAATCTGATGAACGATGTCGTCTTAAAAGGCGAGACATCATTGGCTTTACTGCTGTATCGTCTATATGATTTCTATGCTCATGTTGATCTTCATTTTTCTTACTCTTCTTACGACGAGTGAAACGGAGGCTCGCGGTCGTTCCTGCTCGCGACCTGCGTAGAAGACTCAGCAGACGTGCCCGCCTTCCCTTCAATGAACGTCTCTGACGACCCCTGATACCTGTACGAACATGGGTCCGCCGCTTCTCCTGATTACGTTGCAGCCGCCATAGGTGCCAGAGACTACGTGTATAGGCTGTCTCTACCTCTGGCGCAACCTGTATCCCTTCCAATAGGAACGGAATAACCGTCTCAGCGACACTCTCAGGTGCAAGCATTGGCGCACTATGATTTGCAGAAATGGTGATATGATTGGGAATTGGATGGCGCGGGCGAGCAGTCAGGGCATCACGACGACCCCAGACAAAAAGCGTGGGTACAGTAGGGATAATAAATGGTGCACGGCCTTTACCAGGCATGTCAGTCAGCACACGCATGAGATTAGTAATTGACTGCAGCTCAATCTCATTTTTCCATGTATAGGTGTAGGCGTGACGCTCCCAGTTGAAGCCAAGGGCACGAATCAGATTATAGAGCCGCCAGTCTGAAAAGATCCATTGGGTTAACGTTGTCGAGCGTGGCTTCCCCATCAAGCGCAAAAAAACGGCCCAGATCTCTTGCAGGTAGATTGGACAGAGAAAGACTGCGCGCACAATCGAGTTGGGGTAGTGCTGAATGTATGCCTCTGCTGCACGCGTGCCCGACGAGTAGGACAGCAGGTACCAGTGCGGCAACCCCAGCTCCCGCCGCACCTCTTCGAGAGCCTCCGCACAGTAATCATAATAGGACAAACGGGGATCAGGGGGTGGAGAGCCACCCACGCCTGGTAGCTCAATCATGATGAGTTGGAAGTGTGGCCGCAACAACGGGGCCAGATTTTGCCAGATCGTATAGGTCACACCCCAGCCATGAATGAGCAGTAGCGGCGTTCCAGTTCCTTCTATACGGTAACGTAACATTGATTGTCACTCTTTCGCTTTTTAACAAAAAAATGGCACCTCCCTTTTTGTCGAATAAATGGTACTAAAGTCATGTTACAGCGTAAGAACAGAAAGGAAAATGCTCATCTATGCTATAACTATTGTACCATAGTTTCTTTTTATAATAACCATGCATTACCTTATATCAGACCGTTCCTATTTTTTGTTGACGCTCGTGCCTGCTACGTTTGTTGTTTTCTTTATGAGGTTTTTGCAAACCTATCCGTGTAAAAAGTTCATCAAGAAAACGAGGTGTCCATTTACAGGTTAAAAGAAAAGGGAATGCTGTGACTTAATACTATTAAGGATCAGATATGAAGCGCACAATCCTCATTCTCACCTCGAAGACTGGTGGTGGCCATATCAGTCTCGCCGAAGCCCTGCGAGATCGGCTTGTCGAAAAGTATAACATTGAGACGCTTGACCCGCAATCCCGTTTCTTTCACTGGCACTATCGCATGGTGAGCCGTTACGCACTCTGGCTCTGGGCGGCAGAGTTTCGCCTGATCGATACACCCCTGCGTTCCCAATTGGCGCACCAGCTCTTCACCCTTACCGTAGCTAGAGAACTGAGCAGCGTTCTAAAGCGCATTCAGCCCGCTTTGATCATCACTACTTACCCATTCTTGACCTACGAAGTTGTGCGCGTCTTGCGCCGCATGGGACTGCTCACACCCTTCGTCATGCTCTTTGCTGATCCTAACGGTGTGCACTCGTCCTGGCTCACTGAACGAAACGCCTCGGCCACCCTTGCTCCCACGCGTGAGACGTACGAGCAAGCGCTCTCCGTCGGCTTCGCTCCCGATCGCACTCACCTCTCCGGCTGGCCTGTCCGTGCGCAATTCTATCACGCCGTGGCCAGTGATCGAGCTGAGACCCTGCGCAAGCTTAACCTCGACCCTGAACGCTTTACCGTCTTCCTGCAAGGTGGTGGCGAAGGTGCGGCCCAATTTGGACGTACCATTGAGCGTGTGCTAGGAATTGAGGAACTACAGATCATCCTTGCCGCGGGCACCAACGTAGTACTATTGGCGCAATTCCAATCGGTCTCGCGTATCCATGCCCTCCCCTTCACCAAAGAGATTGCCTCCTATATGGCTGCTGCCGACGTTATCATGGGTAAAGCCGGCCCCAACATGCTCTTCGAGTCCGTCACCCTCGGCAAACCCTTCATTGCTACCGCCTACATCCCTGGCCAGGAACAAGCCAATCTCGAATTCATCTGCCGTCACCGACTTGGCTGGGTCGCCCTCCAACCCGACCAACAACTCTCCCTGCTGGAAAAACTTGCCTCTCACCCTGAAGACCTCGCCACTATGAAAACCACCGTCGAGGCATACCGCGACTGGAACGCCCAGCAAACCGAAACCATTGTCCCTATCATCGAAAGCCTGCTAGAATGAGTCCCCAAAAGAAAGCAAAGGAGCAGAAACCGAACAACGCGTAGGAGCGCTGTATATACTGTAATCAACGTTATTGCCACACATGCATTATTGGCAACCTTCCTCACGCTTGTGAGTTTTCCTTCTTGTGAAATAACGCTTTCCCAGGTTGGAAGTCAGAACTGGTGGCGAGTTTGGCCGAGGCCTATGGCGAATGCAAAGACTCTGATGGGTTTGCTGGAACTAACTCTAGCAATTACTGAGCAGGCGCTGGGAGAAAGCCATCCCGATACAGCAAGAAGCCTCAACTAGTCGCATGTCCACACACCACTCTACTCACTTGATATTCCCCAGCAGCCCCCGTGCAATCACAATCCTCTGGATCTGATTCGTCCCCTCGAAGATCTGCGCGACCTTGATATCGCGCATGTAGCGTTCGACTGGATAGTCACGGACGTAGCCTGCGCCACCAAGCACCTGTACCGCATTCGTCGTAACCTCCATCGCGGTGTCAGTGGCAAAGCATTTAGCCATCGACGCGTACATGCCCGCCTGTTGCTGCTGATCGAGCTTGTATGCAGCTTCGTAGACGAGCAAACGTGAGGCTTCAGTTTTCATCGCCATATCTGCTAACATAAATTGGATGCCCTGGAAGGCAGCGATGGGCTTGCCAAACTGCTCACGCTCCCGTGCATAGTTGCAGGCAACGTCGAGCGCAGCCTGAGCCACGCCAACCGCGACGGCTCCAATGTTGACACGGCCACCATCAAGGGTTGAGAGGGCGATTTTGAAGCCCTGTCCCTCTTCTCCGAGCCGGTTTGTTACAGGGATGACACAATCTTCAAAGAGTAGCTCACGTGTGGGGGAAGAGTGTAGCCCCATTTTGCGCTCAGTCTTGCCGAAGAAAAAGCCCGGTGTCCCCTTCTCTACTACAAAGCAGGTAATTCCTGAGGCGTGCTTTTCGGTGGTACTGCGCGCCATCAACAGATAGATATCTGCCTCGCCTCCGTTTGTGACCCACAGCTTGCTGCCATTGAGGAGATAGTGGTCTCCGCGCAGTTCGGCACGGCATTGTAGGCTCGCCGCATCAGAGCCAGAGGCCGCTTCGCTGAGCGAGAACGCGCCGAGCTTCTCTCCGCTTGCTAGCCCGGATATCCAGGGCTGTCGCTGCTCCTGATTGCCGAAACGCGCGATAGAACCTGTGACCATATTGTGCACAGAGAGTCCCACTGCTGTCGCCATATCCCCCTTCGCCAACTCTTCGTAGATCATCGCTCCGGTCAGACGTGGCAGCAGGTTGCCTCCGTTCTCTTCAGGCGTGGTGATGCTGAGCAGACCCAATTCGGCCATCTTGCTATAGATTTCGCGCGGGAAAAAGTTCTCTTCATTCCAGCGCTCTGCGTAAGGAGTGATTTCTTGCTCTGTAAAGGAACGAACAGTATTCCGTATCTCTGACTGCTCTTCATTGAGATCAAAATGCATAGAACTTTCCTCTCCTCTTCGTGCCTCAATCTCGTGCTCCGGTACAGTATACTCCTTGCATCGTGACACTTTTAGAGGGAGTTTGTCAATTGCTCAATGACGCCATTCAACACGCATCTTCTACATCGCTTGCCACACCTGTACGGAGCGGTCAACACCTGCCGAGGCAATCTTCGAGCCGTCGGGCGACCACGTGGCGGCGATGACGTAGCCCGAATGGCCGTGATAGGAGAAGGTTTCTTTGCGGCTCGCCAGATTCCACACACGCACCTGCTTGTCGTTGCCTCCGATGGCAAGGTGCTTACTATTAGGGGACCAGGCTACTGTGTTTTTCATCGTCGAGCCTTTTGTGCTAATGGTGATCAGGGGGGTGCCGGTCTGCGCCTCGCGGATAGAGACGGTCGCGTTGCTGCACGCTGCGGCAAGATATCTGCCGTCGGGTGAGCAGGCCAGCGCGTGAATCTGCCCGCCGAAGCCTCCGCGCGTTTTTGATTCGTTGCGTGGAAAGAAGAACTGGCTCAAGAAGGAGCGTTTCTGCGTTGTCTTTTCCACCGTCCAGATCTTTAATATGTGATCCTGACCGCTTGAGGCAAGGTGAGCGCTATCAGGAAACCAGGCAAGCGTGAGAATAGTATCGTTGTGCCCCGTGTAGTGGGTAATTGGCATAGAAGTGGAGGCGTTCCAGACCTGCACGATTTTGTCTTCTCCAGCCGAGGCGATGAGGTTTCCATCAGGCGACCAGGCAACGGCATAAACGCGTGTATGGTGATGGTCATAGGTGTGGAGAGTACGACCGTTGCAGGCATCCCAGACCTGCACTGTCTGGTCATGGCTGGCAGAGGCGAGGTACTTACTGTCAGGCGACCAGGAAAGTGCATTCACGCGTGCCCCATGAGCTTTGTAAGTCAAAAGGTTGCTGCCATTGTTCGCGTTCCAGATCTGTACCGTCTTGTCATAGCTAGCGGAAGCAAGATATTTGCCGTCAGGTGACCAGGCAACGGCAGTCACACGACTGCTATGTCCCATACAGATGAACAGCGTGTTCGCCTGGGGATACACCTGAACCTGTGCCGCTTTCTTCCAAGGAGTTGGCTGTGCAGATGGGGATCTGGGTGGAGATGGTATATATGTGCCTGTGCCTGTACTGACCGGCGTAGGCAGCCTGCCAGGAGGAAGCGTCTGCCCTGATGCTGGTAAAAGCGCACTCACTGTTGCAGTGGAAAGCGGATTGGTTTGCGCAATCATCGCCTGTGACGCAATACGTTGCAACTCCTGACGTACTTGCGTAATACTTTCTGGGCGGTGCGAAACGTCGATGCTAACCATGTTCAAAATAAGCGTTTCAAGGCCGGCCAGTGCTGGATTAGTAAGCGTAAGCGGGGCGAAGCGGAACGGCGTTTCCGAGGGATCGTCTCCCGTGAGCAACTGGTGGAGTGTTGCCCCCAGGCTGTAGATATCGGCCCGCATCGTCGTCTGCGATTTCCCGTATTGTTCGGGCGGCGCATAGCCTGAGGAACCAAGTGCTGTCGTGTCTTGCTTCTGTCCCGGTTTGAAGTGGCGTGCGATACCGAAGTCGATTAGGTAGACGTGTCCACTCGGATTCAGCATGATATTGGCAGGCTTGAGGTCACGAAAAATGATCGGAGGTTGCCGAGTATGCAGATATTCCAGAACTGCGCAGAGCTGGAGTCCGATATCGAGCACCTTCTCGATAGGCATCTTGCGTGGACCCAGTTTGCGCAACGCCTCCTCCAGCGTCTCGCCCTCAATAAAATCCATCACCAGGTATGAACGGCCAGCCTCAGTAAACTGGTCGTGAATTCCTGGGAGATTCGGGTGCGTCAGGCTGGCAAGCAACATCGCCTCATGGTTGAATGCAGCGCTTGCCTCCGCTCGCTCCCGAAGGTCCAGGCTATTCTGGCTCATCTCTTTGATCGCGACCAGCCGATTCTTTAGTCCCGTATCTATCGCTTTATAGACTGCACCAAAACCACCACGACCAGCCTGACTCAAGAGCGTATAGCGCTTTTTAAGCATAGACTGTGTTGGCAGAAGCCCAGTCAGCGTCATGGGCAGTGTGGATGATGAGTTGTTGTTTTCAACATCATCGACTTGCAGCTCCATCGGTTGCCCACAGATGCGACAGTATTGCGCCTGTGTCCGATTCGCTGCACCACATGTGTCACAAAAGCGTGGAGACGAGAGCAATGTGCGGTCCTTAGAAGCAGTTAACTAGACATTTGTTCTTATAACACGATACTCGACTAAAGTAGTACAAATGCTACTGCTTTGTCAAGTGCTCGGACCGCTCTCAAGGACCATCTGCCGTAGTGTGTTCGCCACCTCTCGTAGATTTCCAGACAGATAGTGGCCAGGGGTTTTCTCTATCAGAGCAGTGTTCTGTGCATATGCCTGACCGCCAAAGGCAAAGAGAGGGCGTGGCAGTGGTAACTGCTGCACATGTTCTGCAAGAGAGAGCATCGCCGGTAAATATGTGGTTAAAGTGACAGAAACACACAGCAGTGCGGGGTGCAACTCCTGAAGTGTATGTAATAGACTATTTGTTTCCATACTTTGACCTAGATATGCTACCCGCAGACCACGTAGACGCAGGAAAAGCGCAAGCATAAGCGCTGCCAGTTCATGTGATTCCCCCGGAGCGCTACAGGTTATCGCTAGAGGTCCAGTTGGTGGGGCCGGAGTCACGTGAAAACGATTGGTCAGCAGGCCACGAAAAAAGTTACTGGCAAAGTGCTCGGTAGATATGTTTAGTTTCCCCTCTGCCCACAATTGCCCGATCCGCCATAACACTGGCATGATCAGCTCAATGCAGATTTGCTCAATTGGATAGAGCGAGAGGAGTGAACCCATAATCATATGCGCACTCTGCTCGTCCAATTGCTGAAATGCCTTGAGCAGATTGTCTTGTGCGACCCGGAATGTGTGCTGAGTGGGAGAAGCGTTGCTGAAAGAGAGAGGCGCTGCGTGAAAAAACTCTTCCGCGTTCTTGTTAGCAAATCCCTGTGGAAGAAGTATTGAGGATTTGACAGCCGCATAATCACGCGAGGGGGATGCTTCATCGTCATTTCTATCCTGTACTTGTGGAGGGATATCTTGCTGAACTGCTTTTGCAGAAAGTTCCTGTCCCTGATGCTCACTCAAGTGGTGAAAGAGAGCTATAGCCCGACTGATCGACATGCCCTCGTCAACACGCTGTTTGAGCCAGCGAATAAGCACAACATCGCGCTCGGTATAGAGCCGGTACGCGTGCTCGGTTCGCTTTGGGGCAAGCAGGGCATAGCGGCGCTCCCAGGCCCGTAGCGTAGGGGCCGGGACACCCGTCTGCTGCACAACTGATTTTGTGTTAAACATTGGAACATCGGAGAACTGTCCCAGGTCAGGCCGCTGCATCACTTCCTCAAAACTGCTTCTAAGCAGCAGAACTTGTCTACTTCGTGCCGCTTTTCGCTATACCATAGCATATTTTAGAGAAGAAAGTCTATAGTTTGTACATGTTTTGTTAGTACTTCATGCTTGCCTGCATGTAAGAAAGACATTATCTCTAGTAAAATGAAGAATACGCTTTATGAGGAGAAGATTTACTCGAAGTTCTTGAATTGCCCAATTCTGTTAGTACTTTTGTCATTATGATACACAAATTTTACTTTTATGAATATAATCTCAAGTAAGCCAATGACCTCTTCATTAGTGCTATCAAAAGGATGATTCGTTGCGCGCGTCTACGAAGAATGCGTTAACATACGTTCTTGCCCTGAACAGAAGAGAGCTTCATTTATGCTCTTTCATACATTATTCCGGTTACTCAGGAGCCACTCATTGCTCGTGAAATAGGGACCCAATTCATGAGGTTTAAGCAATTATTCCGGATACCATCAGCTATTTATGGTGCGAAAAATAGGGACCAGCCTTGGTGCGTCCGTTGCCGTCGGCTTGCACTTCATTTGCCTTCAACACCATGCGCTGGCGTCTTCATATCCGCAGGAATTTTTTAAACCTCATCTATCGCGTCCGCGACTGGTCGCGACCCCCATGATATCCGCAATAATTTGTGAAACATCATCAATTGGTCTAGCAAGGTTGCAATATCTCTTGCTCAGGCAAGAGATAAACGAAAAGGAAAGGGATCTTTATGCCAATTTACCGTTCTCTACGAATTCCAGCTGTGGCTGTGGTGCTTGTCGTTATAATAACGCTTGCATTATCTATGAGTTCGTTTTTAGGAAGAACATTTACCACATCTCATGCGGCAGGAGCCAACACATCTGTAACGACCTTCCATAACGATAATCTTCGTACAGGACAAAATACCAGCGAGACACTTCTCAATACGAGTAACGTAAACGCGAATACGTTTGGTAAGCGTGTCGCTTACCCTGTTGATGGACAGATCTATGCACAACCTCTTGTCGTGCCGAATGTCACGGTGAACGGTGCTACACACAATGTTGTTTTCGTCGCGACGGAAAACGATAGCGTTTATGCTTTTGACTCCGATGCGTCCTCCGCAATAGCTCCTTTGTGGAAAACGTCCTTTATCAATCCACCTGCTGTAACCACCGTTCCCGCACAAGACGTGTATAAGAAGTTCCCCAATAAAGACATTACTCCCCAGGTCGGTATTACAGGTACACCTGTGATAGATAGCAGTACCGGAACGCTTTACGTCGTTGCTATGACAAAGGAGAATGGGCAATACGTTCAGCGTTTACATGCGCTTGACATTACGACTGGCAATGAAAAGCCTGGTAGTCCACAGCAAATTCAGGCAACAGTATCAGGAACAGGCTATGATAGTGTTAATGGCAAGATCAGCTTTAACGCGAGGACGCAGAATCAACGCCCCGCTCTGCTCTTGTCAAATGGCATCGTCTATATATCCTGGGGAGCATTTGGTGATACCGATAAGTATCATGGTTGGATGATAGGCTATCGTTACAATGGAAGCTCATTGCAACAGACAAGTATCTATAATGATACCCCTGATGGTCAGGAGGCAGGAATCTGGATGAGTGCTTCGGGACCTGCGACTGATAGTGCTGGTAACATTTATCTCTCGACTGGCAATGGTGATTTCAACCTGAACACAGATGGCCGTAATGGCGGTGATAGCTTTGTCAAGATCAGCCCACAGAATGGTCTCAATGTCACTGACTACTTCTCACCATTCAATCAGGAGTGCCTTGATGGTCGTGATGCTGATATAAGCTCTGGCGGTCCCTTGCTCTTGCCTGATCAGAGTGGAACCAATCACTCGCACTTACTGCTTAGCACTGGAAAAGAGGGCCGCACCTATCTGCTTGATCGAGACAATATGGGACAATTTCAGAGCGATCCTAACCTGCAATGCGGGAGTGCTGAGGAAAGTCGTACTGACATTGATCACGTCGTGCAGGAGCTACCGGCAGGAACGACCGGTAGTCTCTTCGGCGTTCCGGGCTATTGGGCGGGCACAGCAAATAGCGGTCAGTCTCTCTATATAGGTGCTTATAATGATCAATTGCGCGCCTTTAAGGTGAACAACGGTCTTCTTTCAACACAGGCAACTTCCAAAACACCTGAAACCTTTGCCTTCTCTGGCGCAACACCTTCAATCTCTAGTAATGGAAATGCGAGCGGAACTGGAATTGTTTGGATAAACAGTCCTTCCAGTTGTACCGGCCCTGGTTGTACTCCGAAGGGTCCAGGAGCGCTGCGGGCCTATGATGCGACGAATCTGAGCAAAGAGCTGTATAACAGTGAGCAGAACGCAACGCGTGATCGTGTCGATAGCTACGTTAAGTTTAGCTTACCAACGGTTGCGAACGGTAGAGCCTTTGTTGGAACACAGACGAGCCTGATAGTCTATGGTTTGCTCAACAACCAGTAAGTAGCCAGGCACAACGATAGTTGTTGATAGCGTACTCGGCTTTCTGAGTCAGTACAACGGCGAGTCAAAGGGGCATCTGGAGAAATTCTGGATGCCCCTGACTATTGCCCTGGACTATTACAATATCCTACTTGACAGGTCGCAAGAACACTGCTATCATGAGTCCTGCATTGGGCTTGACACATAAGTCATCTGCCCGAATTGAAAGAGTACATCACCCTCAAGAGCCGCTCAAACAATGGTTCTGAGTTAACCCCCTACTTTTGTAATCAAGCAAAACATGTACCTGGCAAGATACACGTGCTAGTGTGCAGCTTGAATACAACCACAACGATGTACATGGCCGGTCTGCATGAAGCTTCAGAGTTCGTTTCTGTTCGTTTTTATGTACGAAAGGTCAAAAGAAACTGGGCAAGAGAGAAAGGAACAGTGCGGATGGCGCGCCACCCATGCCTCCCACGTATCCTCCCAGCATGTGTGTAGGGAAAGCAGAAAGAAAAGGAAAAAGACATGTTTGCAGTAATTAAAAGCGGTGGACTACAGCATAAGGTATCGGTCGGTCAGCAGCTTGAAGTGAATCGGCTCCCGTATGAGGATGGGACGCAGATTCGCATCGAGGAGGTGCTGCTCATCTCGGATGCCGATACAACTCGCATTGGCGCGCCATTCGTGGATAACGCGGCGGTTCTGGCAACTGTCGAGAAGCAGGCACGCGGTGAGAAGCTGATTGTCTTCAAGTACAAATCGAAGAAGCGCTATCGCCATCGCCGGGGTCATCGTCAAGAACTGACTGTTCTGCGCATCGATGACATTCTTGCCGATGGAAAGAGCCTCATCAGTGATGAAGATCGCAGTGCTGCGCGTCCAGTGGCTCAAACACCCGCGCCAGCACCAGTTGTCGAGGAAACAACAGACAGACCACGCCGTCGCCGTACTGAGCAGGCTGCGGTCGAGAGCAGCACAGAGGAGTAATTCATGGCACATAAAAAAGGAATGGGCAGCTCGCGCAATGGGCGCGATAGCAAACCTAAGATGCTCGGTGTCAAGCGTTTCGATGGTCAGTTGGTGACTGCTGGGAGCATCATCGTGCGGCAGCGTGGCACCAGAATTCATCCCGGCGCAAATGTTGGCCTGGGCCGCGATCATACCCTCTTTGCACTCATCGACGGGTATGTCAAGTTTGGTCATATACGCCGCGATCGTAAGAACGTCAGCATCGTCACTGAGTTCCCGGATCGTCCCTCGATTGCTGAACTGCTTACAGCACAGCAAAATCATCAGACTCGTGCCACCCCAGCTCCAGTTGTTGAGGCGTAAAGGGTCTCGAAGCAAAAGATCGTTTCTAGAAACTAGCTAGCTCTAATTGTAAGAGCTAGCTAGTTTTTAATTACAAATAAAACTCCAGAAGCGTTTCCTCGTAGATCAAGAAGATTAGCTCTTTCATGTCATGTATTCCATGGTAAAGGATCACTACAATGGAACCCAGGCCTGCTCATCTTGATCAAAAATATGCAGAGCAGTTTAGAGACAAGAGTATTGTCGATGTTTATCATTATCGTCCGCCCCACTCAAGTGAAGTCATTGATAAATACGATCTGCTCGAACAACATCTCAATGAGATATATGAGGTGTTAGAGGAGGGAGGGATCATAGGGGAGGGTCGTCCTGAAGGAATCATCGATGAAGAAATCATCGGGCTATTCAAGCAGATTCAACAGTTTCCCGACTTTTACCGCGTGATGCTGGGCTCGCAGGCGGATGCCTTTTTGAGCCAGCGCTTTCGCCAACAGACGCAGCAGCATGTTCTTGCGTACTTCCATCAGGCGTTCCCTGAATCCGCATCTGATCCCGATACACTGCCGCTCGACCTGAAGTTCACCACGATTGCCTCGGCTGGATGCAGCGCGCTCGGCTGGTGGCTGGAGCAGGAGCGGTCCTCTACGCCTGAACAGTTTGCCCACTGGCTGCGACAGCTGAGCTATGATATCGCGATCTCTATGCTCAAGCCGAAAAAATGAGATCCCTCATTGACGATTCATGTTCCCTCTCATGAGCACTGAAACGTATCGTTGTTTTCCGTTCGACTGCGCCCCAGTGACCATCTCCGTCGCGCCGGGGTGTGGACCCAATCATAATGCAGTGGAGACGCCTCATATTGCAGAGCTTAATAGATCCTTTCATCTCGGTTATGTGCCTGCCATGCAGTTTATTGGACCAAACATCATTTTTTATCGGCTTTGGACCATATCATGGATATGGGTCAACGGTCAGGACAAAAACACTGTCAAATCACAGAATTGTTGTATCATCTTTAAGTGTGACGCTCCGCTGCTTAATAAATCGGAGCGTCACGACATTACTGCACAGCCAATAGACGTTCTATTTACGCATTGGCACGTCGTTCGAGTACAAAAACAGGAAGCTCACGCTTGGTTTTCTTTTGATATTCTCCATAGGGAGGAAACACACTCACTGCCCTTTCAAAAGCTTTTTGCCGCTCTTCCCCAGTTAACAATTTCGCGGTTGCGGCAAATTTTTCAGTTCCAACCTCAACTGTCACATCTGGATGAGAGTACAGAGACAAGGATCAATCAGGAACATGTGTCTCGAATGAGACAAGGAGCGTAAAATGACTCAATCGGTGAGCAACTTACGTGTGAGGCGTACGCAGAAACTCCTGAGGGAGGCGCTTATTGAGTTAATCGAGGAACGGGATTTCTCCTCGCTCACCGTTGGGCAGATCAGTGAGCGTGCAATGGTGAGCCGAGCTGCGTTCTATCGCAATTATCAGGATAAATACGATCTGGTGGAGAAGATTTTTGAGGAAGCTATGAGCACCTTACAGAGCGCAGTCGGAGATCTGGAGGGAGAGCATTCGGCAGCGATCTGGGTACCGTTCTTCGAGCATATCGCGTCCTACGACCGGCTCTATCGAGCATTGCTCGGCAGTAAGGGCAGTCCCTGGTTTGTGAGAAAGATGCGTCTGTCTCTGGCTGGCCTGGCACGAACGCATCCGAGAAGGTGTGGACAGGATGTACACTTGTATCCTCCTCACGTTTTCTCGGATGCGTTTGTGCCGGATCTGGTATCTGCACTGTTTGTGGAAGCAATCACCTGGTGGCTTGAACATGGATGCTCCGATGCTCCCGAAAGGATCGCTACGAGAACTGCCTTGCTTGCCTCTGCACTCTTTAAGGAAGCCAGTATCTGGGAATAACTGCTAGAGCATTGCCACAAGGACCGAGTGACGTATTTCTTGATCTGATGTTGTGCGGTATTTCACTAAGCCTTAACTCACGTTTTTTCAGGTGGTGTGTTGAAGGCGTTTCGGAGCAAGGTGAAGTGAGAGCGTGGCCAGGACGAGTAGCTGAGATAGGCTTCTTTACCGAAGAGGAGAGATATCCTCTCGTGCGCTCTAAAACTGCGCCTGCTTACCTCTCTGTTGTGTCTTCGTTGGGGATCTTGAAAGCGAGAGGTTCAGACACCCCCAATGCAGAGAGAAACATCTGTTGAACTTGTGCTTTTGTGGCATTCAAAGGTGTTAATCCTAAATCGTTGCCAGGGATTGTTCGGAGGGGACGGGTCCCTCGTGGTTGTGCAATGAGATCGGCAACCGCATCGGCAACGAGCTGTGGATCTTGTGCGTACGGCCCATTGTTCATTGCATCACTAGCACGCAATACCTGTGCCGCAATCTCATTAATGGCTCCATAACCCATTAAGCGCTCCTGATCGCGTGGGACTTGTCGGCTCATGACAAACTCTGTCGGGAACAGTCCAGGTTCTATGATGACCGATTCAATACCCAAAGGGGCAAGTTCATAGCGATAGCCTTCGGCCAGTGCTTCAAGAGCCATTTTTCCGGCAGAGTACAGTGTGGAGAAAGGCGAAACTACGGCACCAAGGAGAGAACTTATATGAATCAGTAACCCATTGCGCTGACGACGCATATATGGAAGGACCTCGCGATTTAGCTGAGCAGGTCCGAAGAAGGCGACTTCCATAAACATGCGAATCTGGTCGAGCGTATATCCCTCAGTGATTCCCACACACTCGATTCCTGCGTTGTTCACGACGACATCAATGCGCCCGACTTGATCAATCACTGCCTGAACTGCCTGTTTGATTGACGTTTCATCAGTGACGTCAAGTCCAAGAACGGAAAGAGTGAGCTGTTCACGTTGCGCCAAATCGCGTAGTGTGTTAGCATGGGTGGCGTTGCGTCCATTGACATCACGCAGAGAAGCAAACACAATATGATTTTGTCGCGCCAGGGTTTCAACAATCCTACGACCGAATCCACTTTTGCTTCCTGTTACAAGGACGACCTGTTGAGAACTCATAACCTAAATCTCCTTTACTTGAATAAAAAAATCTATTGTCACATCATTGCTTTGCACATAAGAGCAAAATGCATTCATCATGTGTGATAGAATTATGCAATGGAAGTGATATTGAAACCAGAAGCCAAATTATTCTAGTATAAAAATTACCAGGATAAGGAAGAAGGCATGAAAGAGCAAGAGCGACGATTAGCATTAGCCAGTTTTTTGCGGACGCGCCGTGAGCGCATTTCCCCCGGTCAAGTTGGCTTGCCTATGGGAGCTCGCCGCAGAACACCAGGACTGCGGCGAGAAGAACTAGCCCTGCTTGCAGGAGTGGGGGCGACGTGGTATACCTGGCTCGAACAAGGACGAGACATTACTGTTTCGATTCCAGTCCTGGAAAGTCTGGCTCGCGTCTTACAGCTCAACACAGATGAGCGAACCCATCTCTTCGTTCTGGCACGTGAGCCGCTTCCTGCCACTCCATTTCCCGCGGAGGATAAGGATGATCCTGCTCTTCAACTCATTCTTGAGACAATGGGCGTCTATCCGGCCTGTGTGATCTGTCCTCGCTGGAATATCATCGCCTGGAATCAGACAGCCTCTCAGGTGTATGCTGATTTCAGCACGATGTCCCCGCAGGAACGCAATTTCCTCTGGTTCCTCTTTATGGATCAACGCTCACGCGCATTGCTTGTCGATTGGGAGGAAAGAGCTCAGCATTCACTAGCCCTCTTTCGTGCCAGCACGCAGGACTATATTGGAGAAGCATGGCTGACAAAAATGGTCACAGCCCTCAAACAGGCGAGTCCGGAGTTTCGTGAGTGGTGGCCGCGTAACGATGTGCAAGGATGTAGTACGTGCGAAACACATTTCAATCACCCTCTCGTTGGGTCCTTACGTATGCAGAAAACAACCTTCCAGCTTGTAGGTCAGTTCGGCTTACAAATGATTGTGGACACTCCTGTCCCTGGAACAGATACTCAGGCGAAATTGACCACTCTTTCAAAATTTGGATCAAGCCTTCAAGTTCTTGAAACTATGTAGAAATGTCTCTCCCTCAGGCAAAAAGTCCGGAAAACGTGAATATCGCGCTTCACGACCTTAGTTCCCATTGTGCCAATAAGCTGAGAAAAGGTTTCGCAACAGCATCTACGTAGGGCCGTAGTATATTTGCCAGGTGCACCAATGCGTCTAAGCTTATGAATTGTTGACGACTGCTAATGAGAATTCAGCGTGTTTGATAAGCAAGCAGCTGGTGCCAATTCCTAAAGCGAGGGAAATGACGACGGTTAATAGCGTGGTGAGGGTATCGGGCTTGAAGATCATCAAGAAGAGGATGCCCAGGCCCAGCACTGCAAGTGTCAGGATGGAACCTGCGAGGACAGGATCATTTAAATGTTTTCTGCCATGCTATTAGGCTTGACTAGTTTATTACAATAGAGTAGGGAAGCTCCACCAGATGCCACCAATCGCCTGAATGAGCAAGAAGTAGCAGCCCTCTCGCTCCACCTCTTGCAAATCTGTCTCGTGTACGTGAACACCCTCCTTGCTGAACCGCAGCAGTTTCAACAGATGAAGAAAGAAGACTTGCGTGCGTTGACTCCGCTCATATATAGTCATATCACCCCTTATGGGGTCTTCCGCTTGGACCTCTCTGAACGGATGCAGATCGAGGAAGTACTCTCGGCATGAGGGTGTCATGATCAAAGGCATATCTTGCCTCCGTCTGAAGATACCTATTGTATAAAACAGATGACCCAAGTAGTTAGCACAGGAACAGGTAAAAGATTCTCCATTTTGAAGTATTCTCATTCCCGGTTGAGCCAGGAACAAATTCCCCGGTAGATCGGGAACCTGTCCCGTGATAGGGGAATTCCCAATAGGTATGCTTACTGCATGAGATCATCTACTTCCTTTTCATACGTTTAGGGATAGAGCACCCCCTGTAATCATAGACGTGCGAGAGGAAGAGTTCATAGCCGCGCTTCTTCAAGCGTGAAAGGACACAGTGCATGGCTCTACAAACACGTAATAGCGTACAAAGAATGTTTTTCGCATCCGACAAGCGTCTCAACCTATTCTGGCGCATTCTACTCTACCTGTGTGGTTTTTCTGTGCTTATCTTAGTCGTCAGCCCGATACTAGCAAAACTGATTGTGCTCGGCTTGTTAAGCAATCTTCCGTTTCTTGTGCAAGACCTGCTCGCGAATGGCCTGATTCTGCTGTTTGCCGTCCTGGGAGTTCTAGGGTTGACGTACCTCCTTCGTCGTTATGTTGATAAACGTTCGTGGAGCGGTATCGCCTTGACACCTTTCAGGCAAGGATTACCTCTTGCACTTCTAGGGTTTGTGCTCGGAGGACTACTAATAGGACTGGTATTCGTCATCGACTATGCCTTCGGTTGGATACACGTCGTGAGTACTGAGTTCAGCATTAGTGGAATAACAGTCGGTATTGGTTTTGTGATAGCAAATCTTCTCGGTGGCTCTCTCCTTCCAGGCTTCACAGAGGAACTCGCTTTTCGCGGCTACACATTCCAAAATCTGGGAGAGAGATTTCCGCTTTGGCTAGCTGTCTTAACAACTGGCGTTCTCTTTGGACTCTTTCACTTTATACACTTTGGGAAAGGGTCCGTCTTCGCTATACTCTCATTTGTTGTCCTTACTCTACTCTTCACTACTTTGATGGTGATGTGTCGTCTGAGCACACAGAGTTTGTGGCTAGCAATCGGTTTACACACAGGCTGGGATTGGTTGCTCAATGACGTGCTGGGGCTAGGTGTCGCCGATTCGCCTAGTCATGCCTTGCTTCACATAAGGACAACGGGTCCAGCTATTATGGTGGGAGCTGCACCCTTTCCAACTGAAAGCGGACTAGTTGCATTGCTCGTTTTAGTTCTAGGCATAGTACTCATTGCGCTGTGGGCACGATCTCGTAACCGGAACTTCTCCTGGCAAGCGCGATTGACTGACGAGGGACAAGTACAAACTGACCTACTACGTGAAGTCAGCACTGTTGGGAGTGTTCAAATAAAACCCATTCACTAGCCCTTACGCAAGCAAACATTCTGACCTCTCTTTGGAGGCTATCACAACATACGCGATATAGTGATAGAATACTTATCGAACCTCCGAAACTCTCCTTGTGTATCATAGGCAACAGGAACACCTATAATCATCCACATGTCTTCCGTGAGCGAACGAGAGGAAGGTATGGAGAAAGAGGTGGGCATATGTATGAGAGGAGCTACGTATGAAACCTCACAGGCTATCACTTTTTTCCTCTGTGATGCAGAGACTCTCGTTGCTACGGCGACTGGGCAATGGAAGTGGTCCGTGGTTCATGCTCGGACGCAGACTCTGGCTTCTCGTCGCCATGCTTACACTTCTCATGACAGTGATAAGTGTGCCATTTGCATTTGAACATCTACAAAGTATCTGTAGACAACACCTCTGCCCTGTGTACTATCTTTCCAGTGGAAATGTCCAACAATTGCACGTACTTGGTCTTTCTGCGAGCTTCTATGCGGCCTATTTTCTGTGTGTCCTCTGCATAAACTTTCTGATCTGGTTTGCAGTTGCTGCCGTGCTTTTCTGGCGCACATCTGACAACCGTATTGCGTTGCTCAGTGCCTTCTTCCTTGTCACTGGTGCTCCTATTGCTATCTTACAGATAGGAGCGCAGTCCCAACTCGGCACTCTGAGTTGGAAGACAGTCGTTGGCGTTCTCATCGTGCTCGGTCAGTACTTATCTGATCCCTTTTTATGCCTCTTCCCGAATGGACGTTTTGTCCCTCGATGGACGTGTGTCCTTGTGCTTGTCGAGCTGGTCATAGATTTCTTCTTGCTCTTTTGCGCCCTGCTTGTCCCTGAGTGGTACAAATTTCTAAGCAATGGCTTTCTCGTTATCGTATTATCCAGTATAACGATTGTGTGCTTCTTTACTCAACTTTACCGCTATAAGTACGTTTCTAACGTAGTGGAGCGACAGCAGATCAAATGGGTCATGTTTGGAATGATTATTTTTGTGGTGGGAGATGGGGGACCGGGAGCTGTACTCTACCAGACGTTTCGGTATTCTTCTATTGTCCTGGCACTCGTCTGCATGACAGGAGTCTACCTGTGCTCGATCTGCTTGCCGATCTCTATCTGGATTGCCATATCACGCAGCCGCCTCTGGGATATTGATCGCATTCTCATTCGCACGCTGGTGTATGGACTGTTGACAGCGTGCGTGGTCGGGATGTATATCGTTGTCGTAAGTGGTCTTAGCTTACTGTTTCAGGTGCAAGGCAATTTCATGATCTCTTTGGTTGCCACAGGTCTAGTAGCTGTGCTCTTCCAACCACTTCGTGAGCGTTTGCAGAAGGGAGTGAACCGTCTGATCTATGGCGAGCGAGATGACCCTTCAGCAGTGCTCTCCCTTCTGGGGAAGAGCATTGAAACGGCATCAATTCCAGAGGCTATTTTGCCCACGTTTGTCCAGACGATAGCTCAGACACTGAAATTGCCCCATGTTGCCGTGATGCTGAAGCAAGGTCAGGAACAGACACCTGTTGCGTCGTATGGCAATCCACAAGAGGAGTGTGTGCGTTTTCCTCTCATGTATCAAAGCAAACACGTTGGAGAATTGGTTCTTGCACAACGGGCACCTGACGAGCCTCTGACTCCAGCAGACCTGCGCTTGTTCGATGATGTTGCCCGTCAGACAGGTGTGGTGGCATATGCGGTCCAACTCACCTCCGACTTACAGCGTTCGCGTGAGCGTTTGCTCA
>DAOUDD010000229.1:0-20678 GCA_034431765.1 Ktedonobacteraceae bacterium
CAACCTTTTCCTCAAGGTCTGACTCGATGCTGAGCGGCTTCGACTCCACCAGGACTTCAGCGGCAAGCAAGGTAGCGCTCTCCTGCTCTTTCGAGCGGGTCTCTGATGGCATATCTAACAGTTTACGCAGTATCTTGCTAGCGACCTGCTTGTCCTGGCTGCTCTGGTAGGCAACGGCGAGCAGGAAGGGTTCGCGCCAGAGCGCGTCCTTCCGCCGTGCTCGCTTAATAAGTGCCGTAATCTCTTCATCTGGTTTCAGTTTGATGCTGTTGAGGACGTGACGAGCGGCAAAATATTCTTGAAAGGTACGGTGCATAAAGCCAAAGTAATCACCGGTGCGCTGCACAAAGATGCCGCCGCGCTCACGAATACGCTTGAGAAAGTGCTGCGCCTCTCTCTCTACATCCTCAGGTGTTCCACCTTCACTGGAGCCAATCGTCTGCCACAACGAATCCATCACATCGCTCTCGCGTGCAAAGCTGTTTCCCTCATCCTGCATGTGAAAAGCGAGGGGACCGAGACGCTGTATCGCCTGAGACTCTGGGATAGGCTCAAGATTCCTGGCAATATTGCGATTTTCTAACAAGGTACGGGTGACGATATCATATAGTTCGATACGCTGCCTGGGAAACGCAATACTATTTTGCTGCATCACCAGCAACAGGGTGAGGAGGAGCGGATTTTCAGCGAGTTCACGCACGCCCTGGTTTTCGCCGAGAGCCTTCTTGAGGCTTTTTACTCGCCGCTCTATTTCTGTAGTCAGAGCGTCTTCCTGCTCAGCAAAAGACGCATTGCTATCCAGACTATGAGGGGTACGAGCGTGATCACGCTGTATATTTGCGCGGCACCAGCGTGGGAGAAAGTAATCAACCTGTTCGGAGTTCAATTCGGCAATTGTGTAATGCAGGTAGTCGGGAAAGGCGGCGCGATCATAGCCAGCAACGCGCGAGGTCAGCAGAAAGCGGTTCCCGACACCTTTGTTGCGGTATTCAGCAATAAAATTACGAATAGCCGCTTGCACCTCTGCACGCATCTGCGAATCGCTCACCTCATCCAGCCCATCCAGCATTACCAGACAGAAACTTCTCTCGAACAGATGCAGTATGCATGCATAGCTAGCAGAAACACCCAGCTCGTTGAAGACAACAGGCAAGTAATCCTTTAGAGCAAGAGCAGAATTTTTTTCGCGCTCAGCAGCGTATTCACCCAGGCGCAGTAAGATAGGGATGAGCGGTTTCCCAAAACGCTCTGATTCTGGCATATCAGGGTCGGCTAGATTGAGACTACGACGGGCCATATGCAGGGTCAGGCGTTCCATCAATGTACTTTTTCCCATACCGGGATAGCCCTGTATCACTGCCACAGGCTGCTCATCGCTCAACCTTTCCCAGAAGTCTGCAATGCTTATTCTGTCGATCTTTTTATGAATATGCTGCCAGTCTCGCTCTGCCTCTACCATGATGCGATCTAGATCTCTGGCGTATTTGCCGCTTTTAACTTGCTGACGATAATCCTCAAGTTCCTTATCAGTCAGCGGGTAATCTGTGCGTGGTCGGTTGGGACGAAGTTGCACTGGAATAAACACCTCGTCCAGGCGCACGCTTTCAGAGATAAGGCTAGCAGGAATACCTCTCAGTGTTAATAATTCTGTTTCGAGAATCATGCGCTTGAGGTAGCGCCGCCGCAATTCCTTATCCGAAGCTTTCTGCGCTGTCTTTCCCACGAGGCGACTTGCCTGATAAAAAAGCAGTGTCAACAAGAGCAGGATGATGCCCATTGGTATTGTGAAGAGGAGATTCTGGAAGAGCCAGCCAGTAGCCTTTTTAAGATTTGTGGTCCAGGGGTCGGGGAGGACGACTGTATTAGAGAACACGTTCACCGCGATAGCAAGTATAACGGAGAACCAGATAAAAACAAGAAATGTGAAGAGGTATGTATAGATTTTTGCAGATAGGCTTTTCGTTTCCTGAATATCTTGCGACATGTGCTAGCCCTCGATACGCACTCGAACAGGTCATCAATAATTGCAGGTGTAGTATAAAGGTTATGGGCAGAAGAGGCAAGCGTACTCTCTACACCTTTTATCTTCTAGAACGGTTTATTACACGGCCATATGAACCCGATTATACCCTTTAACACGTTCCACTTGTAACTATTTATATCTACAGTACATAGACGAAGTTGAGGAAGGTTTCCTATCCTTTAGCTCCCTGAGGCTGCAGATCGGTTGACGTTAAGATCTTACCTTCACCTCCCACAACGACAACCTGTGTTCCTGACCATGCTACAGCACAAAGATCCTGCGGGGTATCGGGGACTTGACGCCACCAGAACTCCCCGTCTGGTGATGTCAGGATCGTTCCTTCATACCCAGTCCCCCCCACAGCTACAAACTGCTTCCCTGTCCAGGTTACACTCTGAAGTGACGGTGACAGGGAGGAGGTGTTAGAAGTTTGAACCGTCCAGGTCTTCCCGTCTGGCGATGTCAGAATTGTTCTTCGCGACCCTACGGCCACAAACTGCTTGCCTGACCAGGTTATGCCTTCTAACACTTCTGAGGTGCCAGAGGTTTGAGGCGTCCAGGTCTTCCCATCTGATGATGTCAGGATTGTTCCGTGTTGCCCTACAGCCACAAACTCCGTTCCTGACCAGACTATATTTACCAATTCCTGAGAGGTGCCAGAGGTTTGAGGCATCCAATTCTCCCCATTCGGTGAAGTCAGAATTGTTCCTGTATATCCTACAACCACAAACTCTGCACCCGACCAGGCTACGCCTACCAGTCCCTCTGATGTTCCAGAGCTTTGAACTGACCAATTCTTTCCATCCGGCGAGGTTAATACCTTACCTTCAGTTCCCACAACCACAAACTGCTTGCCTGACCAGACTACACTCTGAAACGGCTGTGAGATGTTATTAAACAAGGAGGGGGAATTAGAAGATGGAGATGTCCAGGTCTTTCCATCTGGCGACTCCAAAATCGTTCCTGCCTCTCCTACAGCCACAAACTCCGTCCCTGACCACGCTATACCTAGCAATCCCTGTGAGGTGCCAGAGGTTTGAGAGATCCACGTTCTATCGAGATAATCCTCGTTTGTCTGTGCAGTAGTGCTAACAGTAGTAGGCTGATTATTCTTGACAGATGTGGAAGAGGTTAGAGGTCCGTGAGATGAAGTTGGCATCCAGCTATCTACAACAGCACTGTAGATTCCCCCAGCTCCAATTAGCACTAAGATCAAAGGAATCAGGACCAGAGCACGGTGCCAACGCCTGGGCTTTATAGATGTTGACCGCAATTTCTGTGGAGGAGCATGAGGTACAGATGTTATCTGTCGTTGAGATACAACGTTATCCGTTGACTGTAACACCGGTTCAAAACGTGCGGATTTCGTGTTCTTATCGACATACGTCGGCAAGAGAGACTGTGAGGCGGGAACAGATAGAACTATCTCTTCAGAGGGTGTGAGTGCAGCGGTAGGACATGTTTCAAGAGGAGAGTGGAACACACCTGTAATCTGCGCAGGCTGCACAGCTTCACTCAAAGCGGCGGCCATCTCCTCGATACGGGCAAAGCGCTCTTCGGGAGCTTTGGCAAGGGCCTTTAAGACGACGCGCTCGACGGCTTCGGGCAGCGTCGGGAGGTGCTCTCGAAGTGAAGGGGGAGCAATGTTCATGTGCTGGACGGCCAGGCCAAGTGCTGTGCCCTGAAAAGGTCGGACACCACAGAGCCACTCGTAGACCAGAATAGCCAAGGCGTACTGGTCGCTGGCGAAACAGGGATAGCCAAGATGCTGTTCCGGGGCGGTGTAGGTTGGGGTGCCCACTTGCGTCTGGACGCTGAGCAACACGCTCTGTTCCAGAAATTTCGCCACGCCGAAATCGCTCAGGAGCAGGGTTCCATCGTTGCGTATCAAGATATTCTCCGGCTTGACATCGCGATGGATCACGCCGTGGTCGTGGGCATACTGAAGCGCGGAGGCAATCTGCTTGACGTAGGAGACGACGGTCTGCAATGCAAGACGTTCTCCTCTGGGGTGACGATCTCGCACGGTGCCATTGGCTGCATATTCCATCACTAAAAATGGCACGTGCGTCTCGCTGAAGCCAAAGTCGAGCAGCGGCACGATGTGGGGATGACGCAGCCCAACCATGCGTGCCTCGTTGGTGAAATTTTTGATATCCTCTGCCTGCGTGAGCGAAATATTGAGGACTTTCACGGCTACCTGCGTGTGCTCACGGCGCTGTTCGGCCAGATAGACAGTGCCGAAGCCGCCATTGCCCAATAGGCGGAGCAGCCGATACTTGCCGACCTTTTGTCCCGGACGAAGCGCTTGCTGTATCACTTACTAGTCGCATCCTTTCTCACAGCAGTTACAGGTGTCGCCATTTTGGTGACACCTGCAGCAGCCTCCATTGTTATCACAACCATATCTTTCAATGCGCGCCCATCACGTCTTTTATCTTCTTCTAGCGCAATTTATTACACGATTATACAGGCAGAATTATACCCTTCAACACACCCTACCGTCATAAATCAGCCATTTATGGTACGAAAGAGGGGCCAAGCCCGCCGCGCCCACCGTCGTCGCCACATGCTCACGTTGCCCTTGCCTCACCAGCCCCCATACGCGTTGACGTCACCCTGGACGCTACAATGTTCGGGCAGGAGCGGGAGGGCGCAAGGCCCTCCCCTACGCGCCGTTCGGGTCTGCCTGCTTTGAACGGTTCGCTCAGGTGAAAAGTATTGCTCACGTCGGCCTCACATCAGGGTCCAGATGGTGACGGCCTTTCCGGTGACGGTTGCCAGTTGCCGGTTGGTGGGGGACCAGGCGAGGCTGTGGACGATGCCGGTCTGTTTGATGGTGAGGAGCGGCTGCTGACTTTGCGCGGGGGCGAGTATGCGAGTGAGGCCATCTTCTGCGCCGACCGCGAGCAGGCGGCCATCGGGCGACCAGGCGAGGCTGCGAATGGCTTTCTGGGCAATGCCGAGACGCTGGGGAGCATCGTTGCAGAGCATTTGCGCGTTGTTCATATTCTTGCAGGTCAATCCATTCCAGAAACGGAGCTGTCCATCATTGCCTCCGGCGGCGAGCTGCATGCTGTTGGGGGCGAAGGCGAGGGCCTGCTGGGGAAGCTGCCCATCTTGAAAATAGCCGTGCAGGTCCTGTCCGTTGGTGGGATTCCAGACGCGAACAGCTCCTCCCTGGGAGGCTGAGGCGACGGCCTGTCCATCGGCAGACCAGGAGACGGCGTCGATGGAGTTGGTGTGATTGTGATAGGTGAGCTGCGGCTGATAGTTTGTTCCATCCCAGATCACTGCACGCTTGTCCATCCCTCCTGAAACAACCTGCCCAAGCTGCTGTGCTGACCAGGCGAGGCTGGTGATGGTCTGCGCGTGTTGCTGGTTATCTTGAGAGAGCACGGCTCCTGATTGCGCATTGAAGAATGTCATCTGTGTGTTCGCCGCACTTACTAACGCCTGTCCATCAGGAGAGAATGCCAGGGCGAGCACGGACCCCTGATGCGGCAGTGCTTTCTGGATATTCCCCTGCGTATTCCAGAGAAATACCTGCGCGTCATCTCCCCCACTCGCGAGGAGATTGCCTGTCGAGGACCATACAACCGTGCGTACGGTCTGCTGGTGCACGGTAAAATTGAGTGCCATCTGAACGCGCGTTGGTAGTGCAGCAGGGTTTTGATTGGCTGAAGTGGGAGAGGGTGTCTGCTTTACTGGTGCAGTTCCATTTGTTCCAGGAGCCTGGTTGTTTGTCGCGGGCTGTATATAGGTACGATATGCTGCATATGCGGCTCCCAGGCCACTCGCGCCCACAATTCCACCTGCCAGCAAGAGGAAGGCACGGCGCGTTCCCCTGCGCTTTCTCTTGCCGATGTTTGAAGCCTGATCGGGTTGCGCAAGGGCCGACTGATCACCTGAGGCAGAGGCGACGGCACCTACCGGGTTGAAGAAGGCATCGGCGTCGGCGATTGTGGTAGCCGAGTAGAGGTCCGCGTCGCCCTTCGTCTGTTGCTGCCGCGCCAGGGCTGCAACGGAGCCATCCATTACGAACGAGTCGAGAGCCAGGCATGCACCTGATTTGATGCCAGAGGAGTGTAGCGTTGTGCTTTCAGGCAATATGCGTCCATCCGAGGACTGGCGCAGCATGTAGACCAGGGGTTTGCCGAAGAGATCGGTCTGGGGCAGGTTCAGCTCTTGAACTAACGCAGGCACGATCGCTCCCACAGGGGCGTCAGCCACCACTGCTACTGGTCGCACAGAGCCAAACGAGTTTTCTTCGATCAGGACTTCGAGCTTATGCATTGCCTTCCTCTCTTACAGACTACCCTCGTGCATAGTGTATCATGTTGGCTTTTTTTGCTCACGGCTATGAGTAAAAAGGGCTATGCGGATAAGTTTCTCCACCTGTAGGTAGCGTAAATGCTCGCACTACATTTTTTATTTTTGAGATTTTTGGCTAAAAGAAAAAGTTAATGAGAATAGCAAACGAAATCTTTCGGTGGCTGTGATATGATAAAGAGACATGAGGTAAAGATTTCTCTTCTGCCTCCCCCTTGTCGGTAGAGCGAAAACGTCCTATTATAGCCATCACCATATGGTTTTCTGCCAATGAAGCGCGGTTTCTGTGCCAGAAATAGGCCGCATAGACACATGGAACACATGTATCTATTCTTTTTTAAAAGGGACTTATCGGAGACTTAGTATGACACGAGCAATTTATGTTATCGGCCATAAAAATTCTGATATGGATTCAGTGGCTTCGGCGTATGCATATGCGAAATTGTTGCAGGCTCAGGGCGAGGAGCATGCGATCCCTGCCCGCAATGGTGACCTGAAACCGGAGGTACGTTTTGCGCTGGAGCGCTATGGCGTGGAAGCGCCCGAGGCCCTGGAAGATGTCTATCTACAAGTACGTGATGTGATGCGGCGCGGCGTGATATCTGTGAATATAAACCAGACGTTGCTGGAGGCCGGTCACCTGCTTCAGGAACACAATCGTGGCTCAATGCCTGTGGTAGATGATCAGAACCGCGTGCACGGTATGATCTCTAATGATGAATTAGCAAAACTTTTCTTTCGTGACCTCGATCCGCAATCTGTCAATCGTATCCCACTTGAGCGCGACAATCTGGTGCGTGTACTACGTGGCCGTGTCCTGGTCGAGGGGCGGCGCAAGCTGGGCAATCGCGTCCTGGTCGGGGCGATGGAGGCAGAGACGATGGCCGACTATATCGAGCCTGGCAGCCTGGTGGTGCTGGGAGATCGCGAGGATGCTCAGCTTACCGCGATCGAACGCGGTGCGGGTGCGCTCGTCGTGACCGGCGATCTCCTGATCAGCGAGCGCACGCTCTCAGCGGCTCGCACGCATGGCGTAATGCTGATCAGCACAGGCCACCATACGTTTACCGCTGTACGCCTGATCAATCTGAGCATGAAGACGCAGGAGATTATGAACCGCGACTTCAGCTTCTGCCATCCTGAAGATACGATGAGCGAGGTGCAGCCGACGCTGGCACGTCTGCGCTCGATGTCGGTGGTAGATAACGAGGGCCGGCTCGTCGGCTACCTCTCGCGCACTGACCTGATCAAGGCTCGTCCCAAACGCGTCATCCTGGTCGATCACAACGAGCAGTCGCAGGCAGTGGCGGGGATTGAGGAGGCTGAACTGCTTGGCATCATCGACCACCATCGCATCGCTGACGTACATACAAGCAAGCCGATCCTCTTCCGTGCCGATCCGGTCGGTTGCACCGGAACCATCATCACCGGTCTCTATCACGAGGCTGGCATCCCTATCTCTCGTGAGGCGGCGGGGCTGATGCTTGCAGGGTTGCTCTATGATACGCTGATTCTGCGCTCGCCCACCTGCACGCCACGCGACGAACGGGTCGCGGCAGAGCTGGCTGAGATCGCTGGCGAGGATATCGAGCAGTATGGCAAAGCCATCTTTGCTGCCTCCGCAAGTGATCTGGCCGGGAAGCCTGCGGAAGATCTCATTACCTCAGACTTTAAAGAGTTCACGGTGCGCGAGACCAAGTTCGCCGTCGGCACCGTCGAAACTGCCAGCCCTGAGGCCATCGAGAGCCGTAGCCACGAGTTGCTGGAGACAATGAATACGATCATGCACGAGCGCAACTATACCTCCTTCCTGTTCATGATTGTCGATATCATCAATATGCGCTGCCGTTTATTGATCTGTGGTGGAGAGCAAGCGGCCTCTGAAGCATTGGGTGTTCCGCTTGAAGCTGATGGGCATACAGCTATTGTGGAAGGGCTGGTCTCGCGCAAGAAGCAGGTCGTCCCGCTGCTGCCACGCATCCAATCTCTGCTCTCCGGCGCTGTTGGGGTATTGTAGATTGTAGGGGAGAACGATTCAGTGTTTTAACGAGCGGGGTGATGCTTCATCACACGCTCGTTGGCGACCAGCACCTTCTGCACATCCTCCGCCTCCGCCACAACCTGGTAGCCACCGTAGAGGAAGGGCTGCACAAAGAAATCCTGCGCCAGAATGTGGTGAATCCCATAATGAGGGTGGCGGTGATGAATATCACATAGCACCATGATATTCTCTTCCGAGTCGATAAAGGCCTCAAGGCTCTCGTGATTCTTTACCTGCGGAAAGATGACATGCACCTTGTTTGGATCACAGGCGTTGAGCAGGCTGCGCTCGATTGGATAGTGGTGCGTCTCGACTGCCTTCGCCCCGAAAGGATTCGCGCGTGCTATTCCGAGCGTCGAGTGGCGCACGCCGCAGATTGCGCATGGTGTATCCAATGTATAGACCAGGTGGTGATGTGTGCGCGCGTAGATCGGCGTATCCTCACGCGGCGGATGTGGTGGCGTCATCTCGATCTCGGCAACGCTGACTACGGTGGCATGCACATGCTCTAACGTTTCCCGTTCATCCTCGCCTTTGCCATCGGCGCGCTCGACCTTCTTGACGTGGATATCCTCGGTGATGCGCTTGTGCACCTCGGTTGTCTTCAGGCCCTCTTTTGTCTTGACGCGCACATCCTCCCGCACCACTTCCTTCACCTGCGTCTTCTTGATCCCCTGCTTTGTGGGTTGCACGCTCTCCACCTCGACATGCTCACGCATATGGTCCCTGGGAATGTGTGCAGAATGTGGGGTCAACTTCAGATGCTCCAGGCCGGGGACGGCCCGCAATAGCTCGTTGAAACGCAGTGGCTTAAACACTTCCACCCTCCTCCTGGTATTGCTAACAAACCGTTGCTCTTCCTTTTCAAGTATAAGTTTCGTGAAAGAGATTGTCAAAAGAAAATGATCAATCTTTTCTTAACCTTCTTCTCACATAGGGGAACCATGCTGATGTAGTTATTTAACAGCTCAACACTCAAATGGGAAGCCTAGAGCGTGCTTGCCCCGCCACGCCCCATGGTTTCTCATAGCAAGGGACCCAATGAGCATTGACCGAGCACTACAATGCAAGAAACGGCCTATAGAGTATATAGCGAAGAAATCTTGTTCTTCACAAAATAAAAGAGGGTGACAAAGACGTGAGTCTCACGCTTTGCCACCCTCGCTCCTGCTGAGCGTGTAAGCTCATTTCGGGATTTCCTGACGGTATCACAGGATGGGATAACTCATGTTGCTCCTGCAAGCATCCTGGCTTCCGCCCACAGAAGGTTTCTGTTATTTCTTCAGTTGTGTAACCAATCCAGAGACGATAGGCGAACCGGCACCTGTTACAGCGTCCCAACCAAGCTTCGCATAATACCCTGGAACAGGCACAGGATTTCCTGTGAAGTCAACACCGGTTACGGTGTTGTTGCCGTGCTGAATATCATGGAAGGATTGAGCATATGCCTGACCCATAAAATCCGCAGCAAGCGCATAGATGGAAGGGTTAAGGAAGCCGAGGCGATGGCCGACGCTTTGATTTGCCAGGACAACAATTGCCGCCCACGCGGGTGAACCCACACTTGTTCCACCGAAAGGTGTGACGTGAACTCCACCTCCGGCGCTGAGAACAATAGGAACTCCTGTTTGGGAATCTGCGTCGAAGGCCACATCAGGAACACCACGCTTGGCCAAACCCGTAACGTTTTGCTGATAGCTGGGAACGGGGAAGAGGGTGCTGATGCCACCGCCAGTAGCGGCGAAACCATCGTTCCAAACCGTCTCACCAGCATATTCGCCCGTTTTTTGTGTGGCATTGAGGGTTGTACCACCAACTGCAGTCACCAGCGGATCGGCAGCAGGCAGGCTAACGCCTTTAAGAAAGGCTATATTATTTCCAGTCGCTTGACAGCTCAAAATCGCTGCGCCAGAATCTCCAGAGGAGGCGAGGACCGTGATGCCCTTTGCCCGAGCTTCCTCAAAGACTTGTTGCTCTTGCTGAATGTAACCATCTGGGGCACAACTCTCACCTACGCCAAAGCTTTGTGAAATGACATCCCCCAGATTATTTTGAACGGCGTATTGGGTGACCTGGAGCATTGTGGAAATGAACTGCTGCCCGCTTGTTACAGCATCGGCATTGGCCAGGACCAGATCAATAGTGGCGTCGGGGGCAAGGGCATGCGCTTCCTCAACATCTAACGCTGTCTCCTGGTAAGGACCTGGGTTTACAGAAGGGGGAGCAAATGGGGAAATGACATTGATTGTGGGATCTTTGAGCCCGAATAACTGATCGTAGAGGTGGACATCGCTCTGCAAGTAGGGGCTGGTGGCAGATTCTATCAGCACGATCGTGTGACCCTTGCCAGTGATGCCCGCATTGAACAGAGGCTGAATGCCATAGGCATTGCGTTGTTGCTGTGGACTGTAACAGCGAGGAGGTACCGTATTGTTGAGGCAAGGGGGTAGGAAGGATGGATCTGCCTGTGCTTTGGCGATTAGCTGTGCGCTTATCGGCTTCGCAAATTGGGAAAGTGGCTTCATAGGAAAGACGTCAGTCAGGCTAAAGGTGTGTTTCGTCGCGGAGGGTGCCGCCTGGGCAGGTGTGGTTTTGGTCAGCGTGAAAGTGCTTACAAGGCCAGTGGCTAGTGCAAGTATGGCTAGAATACGTAGCACACTCTTGTAAGGTTGAGACATTTTTTGCATGACAAAATCTCCTAAATAGGGTCATAGTTACAAAAAAAGTACAACTTTTTAACTGTTCCCATGAGCAGTATAGAAGAGAAATGTATCATACAAGTATGCCTCCTGTATCTAAGTTGTAAAAGATCATCTTTCTTTGTCCATAAAGCTGATCGAGTGCTCACCTTCATTCATTCTTCCAGTGCTCTTAACGCCGTTCAGACAGGTAGCCTACAATGGGTGAAACGTCTCACAGAGTGGGAAAATCTCATGCTCTACAAAAGAGGGGGGAAATATGTCACTGCAAGAAATTGTTCACGCACGACGTGAAGATATTTTACACACTGCTTCTCAATATGGTGCGTATAATGTGCGCGTTTTTAGTTCTCTTATAGGTGGATCAAGAACAGTGTGCAAATATAGGGCGCTTAAGCGACAGGACATACTGAACCACTTGTGAGGGAGTGACTGGCATCTCGTTCTCCAGCCACCAGGCCAGGATGCTGAGGAGGGCACCAGCGAAAAATTGCGACTGTACGACAGGTGGCACTATAAGCGACTGATCAATTGAGCCTAGCGTACTCATTTTGTTCTCAGTCTGTTCTGTAATATACTCCTTGACCAGCTTCTGAAAACGGCTCATGCCATCCCCACACAACATGTGTTTATAGAATTGCTGGTGTTCTGCCGCGTGGACAAAAAGGTGAATAAGGATTGCCTGCTCATCATGCATCGGGGCCAAAGCGGACGACATGTTTACATCTGTCAGCAGGGCATCGTACATCTGGCGCATCCCTTGCTCAAGCAGCACATATTTGTCCTCATAGTGCTTATAGAACGTTGTGCGATGAACCATCGCTCGCTCACAGATATCCCTGACAGTGATCTGCTCAAATGGCCGCTCAGAAAGCTCTGCCATCAGCGCCTCCCATAGCAACTTATGGGTGCGCCGAACGCGTAAATCTTCTCTTACTTCGACTGAGTTCATCTACAATCTCCTCGCAAGTGTAGCTTATCCTACAATGCAGCCTCTTTTGCTTCTTGATCTATGCTTCTTTCTCTAGCATACTAGAAAGAGGAACGGAAGTAAAGATACACAACACTGTTTTGCAGTGCTTTTCCATTCTCTGTATGTACGCGCCTACGGCGCTCATCACTCCAAAGAAGATGGCACGTTTACGGGCAAAGACATACATACAATAGATCACATTCAATTACTGCACTATGTTGCCCAAAACCGGTTAGCATTCATATGGAGGAAACTATTGATAGATCTTTATAAAGGGAAAACCGCGCTTATTACAGGTGCCTCTGGAGGCATTGGAGCCGCATTCGCTCAAGCATTAGCGGCTGCGGGTGCCCATCTCATTCTGGTCGCACGTTCAGAAGAGAAGTTACGTGTCCTCGCCGACGGACTGGCGAAACAACATGCTATTCGTGCCGAGTTCATCGTCGCTGATCTCAGCGGTGCCGGGGCTGCGCGCGAAGTGTTCGAGGAGACGCGGAGGCGAGGCCTCACTGTTGATATTCTGATCAACAATGCAGGCTTTGGCAGCTACGGTCAGTTCGCCACCCTTGATCCCGAGCGTGAGCAGCAGGAGATTATGCTCAACGTCGCTACGCTGGTCGAGCTGACGCATCTTTTCTTGCCCGCGATGTTAGAGCGTCACCAGGGGGCCATTATCAATGTCGCCTCGCTCGCCGCGTATCAACCAACTCCTTATATGGCAGTGTATGGTGCAACAAAGGCATTTGTACTCTCATTTACTGAGGCGCTGTGGGGCGAATACCAGGGACAGGGCGTGCGTATCCTGGCACTATCACCAGGGGAGACGGCGACTGGCTTCTTTAAAGACCTGGGTGAAGGATATAACAGGCCACTTGGCAATACGGAGACGCCCGAGCAAGTCGTGCAGGTCGGCTTACAGGCACTTGCGCAGGGACGCCCTTCCGTTATATCGGGGAGACAGAACGCGCTGAGCGCTACTCTGCCACGCTTCTTTCCGCGTCGTATGACTGTGCGCGTGGTGACGCAAATGATCAAACAGCGTCAACAACGAGCTGCGCCACGAGCCGAGGCAGCGGTTTAATGGGTCAAAGTGCGAGACGAGAGCAGTATAACTATTAATTACTATATTAGCAGATATACATGCACTCGTCAATAAGATTGAACTATTATTCCGAATCTCCGAACCTCCGAATCTCCGAATACATCCCTTGACTTTTCCCCGAAAATCAGGTACTATTTATAGCAAGTAATCGATACTCCCTCAGATTACTCTCCCTCCTCACCTATGCTTTTTAGTCTCCACACTTCCACGCAGTTGCTTTGTTGTCCTCCATCTACCCCCCACAGCAGGAGCTTTTGGACATGCAGAACACTACTCCCCACTTTAATGGTACTTTCGCTGATCTTTTGCACCTGGGCGAGCCGTCCGAGACGGAGCGCTATGAGTTGAATCTGGCTGGCGCGACGGGAACTCCCACTTCTGAAGAGGTGCTGCATCCTCCCACACCCCCTGAGATTCACTCGGCTACGTTTACTGCGCCGGATAGCTCGACTCCAGGTTTGAGCAAGAGCGATTTTGGGGTGGCTGCGCTTGATACACCACCCGGCCTTTCACCTGATCCACCACTGCCCGATCTGACCGCGTACCCTCAGCCGATTGGCCTTGCAATCTACGATGCCGATCCTCTTGCCCCCGATCCTTTTCTGCACGAGCCGCTCGCGAGCGAGATTCCTCCGCAGCTTCAGTTCCGCGAGGACCCACTTCACCCTGATACTCTGCTTCCTGACCTCGCGCATGCGCCGTTGACGCCGCAACAGAGTATGCCTCAACGTCCTGGCGATCTGGCTGCTGAGGCGCTGGCATACGCGGCTTCTTCCCCTTCAGACTATGTAACGGCGTTCTCGCATCAGCTTGCCGATAACAGCTCCCGTGCGCGACATATGGCGCTCTTGCTGACTGAGCTGCAATAGAAGAGGCATAACCCATGACGACAGAATCCACCCCTCTGTCCGCAGCCTTTGCCGCGTTGCCAACAACTCCCCTCCCTTCGCCGTCCTCCCCTTCCCTCTCCTCCCCTACATCTATACATATTGAGGGGCAGATTATTGAGCAGCAAAAGCTGGACCCGCATGGACACGAGGTGCGCGTGACGGTGCTGCAAGGAGGCCGCTCAAAAAACGGCTACAGCTATGATGAAGCGGCACTACAGGCTATCGCTGGCATGCTCGAAGGGGCACACGCGTATGTCGATCACGCTCCAGGCGATGCGGGCGCGCATACGCGTTCGGTCCGCGATATCGTTGGTTTCTACCGCGATGCACACTACGTTCCCAGTAGCACACCTTCCACGCCGGGACGTGTGGATGCGACGCTGCATATTCTGGAGGCGGCTGACTGGCTCTGGCTGTTGATTCGCGAGGCTTGCACGCTGGGACATCCTGAGCTGATTGGCCTCTCGATCGACATCTTCGGGCAGTGGCACCTCAATGAGGCCACACACGACAAAGTGGTCACGGAAGTCGTCGCCCTCAATTCGTGCGATATCGTTACCCGCCCCAGCGCAGGCGGGGCATTCAGACGCATCCTGCATTCAATATCCCCACACAGCCAAGGAGCTACTCTCATGGAACAATCTCCACTCGATACCGAAGCAGCGTCCACAACGCCTCCACCTTCACAGGAGCAACCAGCAGAAGGAGAGACAACCCTGAATGAGCAGCGCCAGAGGCTTAAGCTTGCGGCACTGCTGCAAGAGGTGCAGCTTGAACGGACACAACTGCTGCTGGAACGTCGCCTGCTCGAATCCGTCCTGCCAGAGCCGGTCAAGGCGACGGTGCGTGCGCGCTATCAGAATCGCCTCTTTGAAGCAAGCGAGCTGGAGGCCGATCTGCAGGGGCAGCAAGAGATGCTGGCCGCGCTGACGAGTAGCGGGATGATTCGTGGACATGGCTATGAGAAGTCGCCGCAGTCAGGCATCCCAGGAATTAGCGCCATGATCAGTGAGGCCGAGAAGATGCAGGCTGCTTTCGACCGCATGTTTGATCTGGAGGTCGATACCACGCGGCTCGGTTCTATTCGTGGCTTCACCAGCATTCGCGAAGCATATGTACGCGTGACCGGCGATCCAGCTCTCCATGGTTTTAGTGAGCGGACGCAGCTCGGCACGATTCGCGTCTCCGAGAGCGCGCCGATTGCACGCATCTCCGAGGCCGATACCACTACCGCCTCCTTCTCCTACCTACTCGGCTCCAGCATGAACAAGCGTCTGCTCAAAGACTACCAGGCCTGGCCGGCTGAGTGGATGAAGTTCACAAGCATCGTGCCGATCCGCGATTTCAAGCAGCAGGCGCGCGTGCGGCTTGGTGCGTTTGGCTCGCTACCCGTCGTTGCCGAAGATACGGCCTACAGCACGGTCTCGCTCACCGATACCGCCGCCGTCTATGTTCCGCAGAAGCGCGGCAACCTGGTCACAGTCTCGCGCGAGGTCATCATCAACGACGATCTGCAGGCGGTGAAGCAGATCCCCACCAAGCTGGCAGTGTCGGCCGCGTACACGCTGGCAGAGTTCGTCTATGGCATGCTCAGCAGCAACCCGACGATCTACGACAACAACGCTCTTTTCATGAACGCCGCGCCGCACAACAACCTGGGGTCTGCACAGCTCAGCACCATTGCAATGCAGAACGGGGTCACTATGATGCGTGAGCAGACAAACTACGCGGGCAAACGGCTCGGACTGCGACCACGTTTCCTGGTCGTCCCACCTGAGCTGGAGTGGACAAGCATGGTGGTGACACGCTCGGCAGGCATGCCCGGCAGCAACAATAACGATATCAACCCGATGCTCGGCTATGTCACGCCGATTGTCTCGCCGCAACTGACCAGCGCGACGCAGTGGTTCCTCATCGCCGACCCGCGCGAGATCGACACACTCGAAGTCGGCTTCGTCGGTGGGCAGGTCAATCCTGTCCTCTTTATCCAGGACCAGCCCCTCCTCGGTCTGAATTTTAGCCAGGATGTCATCACCTACAAAATTCGTCACGAATACGGCGGTGCCGTCGTCGATTATCGCGGCCTGTATCGTGGCATCTGAGATAGAGGAAAGAACACGATGACAGGCTTTATCAATGCAGACGGCTCTGCGCTGATCGGTGGCCTCATGCCCAACGGAGCGGGACAGGCACTTGGGCTGGACGGGCTGGGCAATATCGCCATACAATCCTGGCCGCTCACCATGCAGTTACAGGGCAAGAGTTACATCGCCAGCTCCGGTCTGCTCAATCTTGCGGCGGGCAACTACCCACTCTGCATCTTCAATCCAGCGAGCTCGAACAAAAACATTGTGCTCTACTCGCTGCATGTCTCCTCCGGCACAGCCGCCGCGAATGCAATTACCGTCTTCCTGCAAGCCGTCAACGCCAATCCGCTCTACACATCGATTGCGCTGATTACGAACGGGCGCAGCGGAGGTTCCGCTTCGGCTATCGCGGCAAGCTGCACCTTCACCAGCATTTCGCAGGTGCTAGCGTCACCATACATTCAGGTTGAGATTAGCAATGGTCCCGTTGAATTCCTGCTAAATGGCGCAACGCTGCTCTTGCCGGCTGGCACCTCATCCGGTGTCACCATCGCTGTCCAGACCTATGCCTCAGGCTACTCCTCCCTCACTGCGCGCTGGCTGGAGTTTTGATTCTCTGAATATGAAAGGATACGGCTATGATGGATATACTCGAACTGGCGTACGGACGTTATAACGGTGGACAGACTGTGCCTGCTGGGAGCTACTTCAACCCGCGTACCTTCTGTATCGCGCAATTTACGACGGACGGCGTCCTCCCGCCTGACGGCATCTTTGTGCGCGTGGATGGCTCTGGAACGCAGACCTTTGCTGCGATCGCCACCAGCCTCAATGCGTTGCTCAACACCACTTACACTGCCGCCAGTTTCCATGCATGTGGAGCCAACGATAGCATAGCGAATACAGGCACAATGGCCAACGATGCGTGATAAAAGGAGGCGTCACGATGATTATTAAACGTGGCCTGCTGCAAGCGTTCGATAGCAGCACGTATACCGCCTCGGTGCTGCTGCTGGAGGCGACCTCGTGCGCGCTCACCGGCATTCCTGTAACCAACGTGCTGGACCAGGCCTCGGCAGTTGTCGGTGCACTCTGCGCAGTGCTCTTCTTCGACCAGCACAATCCGAAGGACGCCGTTGTCATCGCCATCTTCGCCAATGGCGCAACTGGCTTCCCCTCGCCCGCACCAGGCCGGCTGACCTTCCTCACTGGTTTTCGCGTAGTGAACGGAGACACGCTCGCCTCCGGCACAATCAACACCTACACGCTGACGACGCTGCCCAGAGCTGTCCTCGGCATTCTTTATAAAGCCTACTTTACCAGTCCTACAGTTGGAGCCTACCTCCAGCTCGCTCCCCATGGAGCGGCAGATCTATCGGCTTACGCCTCAATCGGCAACATACCCACCGCTAATGGCTACCTCAACGGCTGCGGTATCCTCCAGCTCGATAGCGCCGCTCGCTTCGACATCCAGGCCAATAACGGCGCATGTACCGTCACCCTCTACGTCCACGGTTATATAAGCTGAAATGCGAGGATACCTATGCAGCTTGCAGATGTTGAGGCGGCGCTGCGGCTCGACCTGTTCGACCCGGCTGGAAGTGCCGGTCAGCGTTGGAGCACGACCGACCTTGATCGAGCCATCGACAAGGCTGTGGACCGCTACTCCCAGTACTACCCCAATATTGTCTACGCAGACATGACGACGCAGCCCTACCAGCGCACCTATCCCTATCCCGTCCCCTGGAACGCGGCCTATCCCGTGTGGTGGATTGAGCGCATCCTCTACCCCTTGCAGGTCTACGGCACTGCATTTGCTCCACCTACAATCGGAGGGAACGCCCTGCTCGGCGCGGGGACAGCGCTCAACGTCGGAAGCTATCAATATGCTGTTACGTTTCTGACACAGGGGGGCGAGACTACACCTTCTCCTCCGCTCACGCTCACTACGAGCGCGGGCAACACGCTCGTCACGCTTTCAGCACTCCCCCTGGGTAGTCAGGGGCCGGCGACCAATGCGGTAATCGGACGCAACATCTATCGCACTCTTGTCGGCGGAACGCTCTTCTATCTGCTCGCCACCGTGCAGGACAACAGCAGCAGTAGCTACGTCGATAGTACACCAGATACACTGCTCGCAAGCAAGCCGCATCCACCGACGGTTAATACCTCAGGCATTATGCTGTGGCCGCCGCGCGAACGGGCATTTGCCGAATATTCAAACCTGTTCGATAGCTCGACAGCCCTGGCGGCAGGAGGAAATATGGGGCTACAGGGCAGCGTTGGCAGTGGCTCAGGACCGAGCGGAACGCAAAATCCCAGCTTTACCCTCCAGCTCACGCCCGCCGAGCTACCACGTGATAGTACGCTTGTGCTGCGCGTTTTCTACGCGACTCGCCATCAGTTGGATAGCAATGGCTCAACTATCCCTGAGGTGCACCGCGACATCGTCGTGCTGGGAGCCGCTGCCTATGCAATGGAGGCTTACCAGGTTCCAACCAACGACAATTTTGATTTTCAGGATGGCAGCATTCACGATCGCATCGATGATAGCAAGATCCCTCATGCCTGGTTCGTTGCAGCCCAGGCGAAGATGCGCCAGTTCGAGAGCCGGCTGCAAGAACTCAAGCAGCAGCGCGACTACGCCTACAACCCGCGCGTCTCGTGGAGGAGTCCTTTGCAGACGTTAAGGAGTATCCGCTATGCCAACAATTGGTCTGGACTGTGAACTGATTCTGGACGGTACTGGCTACTTTGTGAAACCCGGTAGCTATAGTATGCACCAGCCGCGCACCCGCAAAGCAACGCTACGCGCCGATGGCAATCTCTCTTACGTCGATCTCGGAGCGGGCAAACGGCGCTGGCATATGACGCTGCTCTGCCTCAACGACCTGCTGTGCGCGGATGGAAGCGCGACAGGATACAACGGTCAGCAGTACCGCGATGCCTTGCGCGCCTCCTACCTGAACTCGCGCGGTACCACGATCCAATATCTCGATCCGCTCAACAGTAGCCCTATTCCCGTTCATTTTGACGATTATAGTGAACATGTGCCCAACCTGCGCATCCAACAGGTTGCACTCGCAAGCGGCTTGCCAGCGGGACTTTCATACGAAGTGACCATCGAACTGCTGGAGGCGTAAGCTTCCGCTATGCCGCTCCAGCGAAAAAGCCTTCTCCACCGCTCCGGTACCTCTTTCTACTCGCTTGACAGTATTTCACGTACCATTTACACTAAGGATGGATAGAAATTGATACATCCTTGTATCGAAAAGTGTATCCAACGCCTGAAACAAAGGCGCATGTTCACACACAACTGCTTCCGTGGAAACCGAGGAAAGAGCAGCAGGGACCGCTACGGAGGTTTGAAAAAACGAGAACGCCGTGACAGAGAGAAACGGCGTTATTCTTTATATACAGGAAGGTCTAGATGTATGCTTAAACACATGTGGCATCATACATACACGTTCTTAAGGAAGGGTATCATCGTATACATCTTTATCCTTCTGGTGTTATTTGGATGTGTGCAGGGCGTTTCTACGACTTACGCTATTGCTGCACCGGTCCACTCTGCGAAGCCTACTATTGGACTCGACATTCTTCCTATCCCAACCGCTACTGATACTCCGACCCCTACTCCCACGCCGACTTCTACACCCACTCCCACACCGACTTCTACACCTACTCCTACTCCCACGCCTGCTTCCACACCTACACCCAATCCGACTACTCCTCCGCCTCCTCCCCCTGCGCCAACGCCTAAACCACAGCCGACACAGCGACCGGAACCAGCCCCTGTCGTCACACCCGCTGTCACCACGACTCCCACTGATACACCGACACCAACACCCACGCCTACATCTACCACAACGCCAACGCCAGTGGCTACCGCCACAGCGTCTCCTACCGCAACATCGTCTGCACTCAACCCTGGCGGTGGACTCTCGAATACCACACCGCCAAACTCAGGAGACAATGGTGGCTCTGGTGGTAGCGGCGGTGGTGGCCTGGGATCACTTGTGCTGACACTTGGAATCGCGACTCCGCTTCTGGTACTGGGGGGCTTGCTCTTATGGTTTCTCTCACGACGCCAGCCTCAACTACTCCCTGCCTTTGCTCGCGCACAGCACGCTGTGGGACCTCACGCTCCACGCTACATTCCCTGGATGAGCAGCCACGAGCTGGCGGCCTTCTCGGCAACAGCACAACCCCAATCTTCACCTGTTACAGCCTCTACAATTCCTGTAACATCGCCTGCGCTCCTATCTGTCACTGCACCTCATGCAGTAACTGTAGCCTCACCGGATTCACAATCCGCGCCATCACCCTATGTTACGATTCCGCTCTCGCCGTCATCAGAGACGCAGCACACGCTCCCTATACCACTGCAAGTGGAACAACGGGCAGCAAACCAACCGCCGCACGCTGCACCGCTTTACATGCCTGCAGATCTGCGACCAATTACCTCTTCGCTGCCACCACAATTGTCGCCGATGCTCAATGAAAATCTGCAGGCCCACTCTAAGACCAG
>DAOUDD010000230.1:0-16900 GCA_034431765.1 Ktedonobacteraceae bacterium
CGCTTCGGTCAGCCTGAGATCGGTATCGGCGTTATTCCCGGCGCGGGTGGAACGCAACGCTTGGCGCGCACGCTCGGAAAATATCGCACAATGGAGCTTGTTCTGACTGGCGGACAGATCAGCGCGACTGAGCTGTTCGATCTCGGCCTGGTCAATCGAGTTGTGCCACAGGGTCAGCATCTGCAAGAGGCGCTGCAACTGGCACAAAAAGTCGCGGTACAGGCTCCTCTGGCGGCTCGTCTGGCAAAAGATGCCGTGAACGCTGCCTTTGAGACCTCATTAACAGAGGGGTTAGAGATGGAGCGCAAAAACTTTTTCCTGCTCTTCGCCTCAGAAGATATGCGCGAGGGGATGCGCGCCTTTGTCGAGAAGCGCAAAGCAGAATTTAAGGGAAGATAGTTATGAGTCAAAAGGTGCATGAGGAGTACACTCCCCATGCACCTTTTGACTCACTACTACTCGTTATCATACAACAGGCTTCTTCCCCCACACCGTTCGCACATACAACACGCCACAAAAGCCTTCCTGCTCTGTTTCTATGAGCATCTTTTCGTAAAGAGAAGCGAGTTCCTCTGGCGTAATAACTTTCATCTTCAGAAGCATCGGTTTGATCATCAGGAAAACGATGCGATAATTCTCGCGCTGACTTGTGTATAGTTCAGTGCCGGCTGAGAAATCCAGAGCATGCGCCATACTCTGTACCTCCGCATAGCCAGCATCTCTCAATAACTTTGGCAGAACAGGCGTTAGACCAAACGTACGACCATCCGGGGAAAAGCCATAGCCCGCTTTGTAGAGCGATTGATACATTGCGTGGAGAAGTGCCTCTACAGCCGGACTATTCGTAAGACCACCGGTATCTACCTCAGTGCAACGCAGATATCCACCAGGAGCAGTTACCCTGTACAACTCCTTGAGCACACGCGGCCATACATCCCGCCAGATGAAACCGGTGGCAAAGCGCATATTCACCAGATCAAACGCACTATCCGCAAAATCAAGAGGATTGAGCACATTCATAATTCCAAATGAAGCATTCGTCAACTGCTGCGTTTGCGCTCGTATGTTGGCATAATCAATCATGATTTTGCTGATATCAATACCAGCCACATCAACATCAGAAAACCGAAAGGCCATATCCAAGACCCAACTTCCGGGGCCACAGCCAACATCGAGAACTTGCAATGTTCTCTCTGCAGTTTGTAAGTCTGCTGGCAATTTGTTTCCCCATTCGGGAAGCACACCACCCATTCCTTTGGTGACCAGGCTATCTTGAGTCGTCAGCCGTGCCATTTCAGCGGGATCTTCAGGGTCGACTGCGTATGTTTGTTCGTTCATCGCTCTCCGGTTCCTCTCACTCTCACGCAGCGGGCTTTTTTCCCCACACGGTGCGCACATACCACACACCGCAAAAGCTTTCCTGTCCCGTCTCTACAAGCACCTTTTCATAAAGTTCTTCAAATTCCTCTTCCGTAAAGATTTTTGTTTTTAGCAACATCGGCTTGACCATCAAACCAGAGGTGCGGTAATTCTCCCTCTGACTTACATGGAGTTCTGTGCCAGATGAAAAATCCAGGGCGTGCGCTACGCTCTGTATCTCAACACAGCCCGCTTCCCGGAGCAAGCTCGGCAAGGTCGGTGTCATACCAAAGGTATGACCGTCTGGTGAAAAACCATAACCCATCTTGCCTATCACTCGATAGATGCCATGGAGAAGCTTCTCCACAGCTGGACTGTTCGTAAGACCAAAGGTATCTACCTCGGTGCAACGCAGATATCCCCCAGGAGCAGTTACGCGGTACAACTCCTTGAGAACGCGTGGCCACGCATCACGCAAGAGGAAACCGATAGCAAAGCGCATATTTACGAGATCAAATGCACTATCCGCGAAATCAAGGGGATTGAGCACATTCATAATTCCGAAAGATGCATTCGTAAGCTGTTGTGTCTGTGCTCGCGCGTTCGCATAGTCGATCATAATTTTACTAATATCAATACCAGCCACATCAACATCAGGAAACTGAAATGCCATATCCAAGACCCAACTTCCGGGTCCACAGCCAACATCAAGAACTTGTCTCGTCCTCTCCGTATCCTGTGTATATGGAGGCAATCTGTTCCCCCATTCGGGAAGTACACCGCCCATCCCTTTGGTAACCAGAGTGTCCTGAGTTGTTAAGCGTGCCATTTCGGCAGGATTTTCCGGGTCGAGTGCGTACGTATGTTTATCCATCTCACTTTTCTTTCGCTCAAAAACTACTTCTCCATGAAGAGCTGCCTCATACACCTCTTGCAACTTCGGTACTGTTGCATATGTGGATAGGGTGAGCGGATCAATCCAGCGCATCTCCAGCGCCTCCCAGTCAGTCTGAACCTGCTCTGGTGCTAAGACGTTGAAGAGAAATGGATGGATGTAGAAGTGTCGGCCCAACTGCTCATCAATATGCTCGACAACCTCACCACGGCGCACCAACTGCACCTGCTCCCGTTGTAGGCTTGTCTCCTCGCGAATTTCTGTGAATGCCTGTTCCTCTGGTGAAACACCAGCCTCGACAAAGCCACTCACACCCGCCCAATGCTGTTGATAGCTGCCAACACGCTCACTTCTACGTAGCAGCAACATATGAGCAGGCTGCACATCATGTCGTAAAAGGATACAGGTGACGACGTGTGTCCGCTTCAATGTTGATTGCATATTCATCGCAAATACTCCTGACTCACAAAGCTGCACTCTTTTCTGGAGCTACATCTGTATCCATTATACGCGCAGACGGAGTACTAGAAGCAAGAGGGAGTAGGACTGTTACCGTTGTTCCTTCATTTGGCAGGCTCACCAGTGTCAGGCTACCGCCGTGCAGGGTTGCGATTCGTTGCGCGATCGAGAGTCCGAGACCCGTACCGCCAGCTTCGCGTGAGCGAGCTTTGTCTACACGATAAAAACGCTCACCCAGGTGCACGAGGTGCTCGACAGCAATGCCAATTCCGGTATCGCTGACTTCCAGACACGCCTGTCCATTCCGCACAGAGGTACGCACCGTTACCTTACCGTTGGGCTGATTATATTTGATAGCATTGTCGAGTAGTACCAGCAGCGCCTGCTCCAACTGCATCGGATCTCCAATAACGAACGCATCAACAGTCTTCTTGTGGCGAACAAGAATTCCTTTCTGCTCGGCAAACGCGGCAACACGCTGCACCCCCTGACGCGCCAGACGATCCAGATCCACTACCTCGTGCTCGCGATGTTGCACTCCAGAGTCGAGCCGTGCCAGTGTCAACATACTATTGGCCAACATGCTCATATGATTCGCTTCAGCAACAATATCTTCCAGCAGCACGGCATCCTCCTCAGCCAGCCGTGCCCGGCCACGCAGCAGCACTTCGGCATCAGCCCTCATCAGTGTCAATGGCGTGCGTAGTTCATGTGAGGCATCAGCGATAAAACGTTGCTGATTCGTCCAGGCAAGACGTGCAGGTGTCAGGGCACGATGCGCGAGAAATAGTCCACCCAGGCCTGCTCCTACCAATGTTATGCTGCCAACAGCCAACAAAAGCGTGAGCAGTAGAGACAATGTGTTCTCCTGTTCCTGGATCGACTCGCCGACGACGACGACGCCTTCTACATTCCCACTACCTGGATCGAAAGCCACGACCGCATAGCGATAGGTCTTTCCAAATTTCCCTCCTACATCTGGTGTATCGCTAGCAGTACCATTCTGTGAAGCTAGAGCATCCTTTGCCAACGTGTTTGTAACAAAGGCAGATGGAAGGTGAAGGTTTGCAATAGAGTTATTAGACAACAGCTTCCCGTTCTGGTCAAAGCATGCAGTCAGCAACTGATTTCCTGGATCAGTAATGGAGGCGTCAAATGACTCTTGAGGGCCAAAAGATGAGCATGCATGAAAGAAAGCACCAGGATCACTAGATGTTACAGCCTCCGTAAATAGCCTTGCCCGTCCAACAGCAAGTCGATGGGTGTCCCCCTCAACTGACGTTAGAAGAAAGTACTGAACGCTGAGGTAGAGAATGACACCGAATAACACAAGTGCTATACCCAACACACCGCAGTACCAGAGCGTCAGACGAACGCGTAGCCCCGAAAACAGGGCTGCATCCGGTTCTTTAGCTCTGCTACGTGGGCTAAAGGGCCAATGGAAAATTGTTTTTCTGTTCATCGTGCTGCCTCGAATCCTGTGCTACGCTTCGATCTTGTAGCCTATGCCGCGCACAGTCTTAATAAGGGGGCGCGAGAAGCCTTGATCAACCTTATCACGCAAATAGTGAATGTAGATATCCACGACGTTCGATAACGCTTCAAGGTCATAGCGCCAGACAGCGTCGATGATCTGTGTACGTGTAAGTGCCTGACCGGGATGACGCATCAGATATTCGAGCAGGGCAAACTCTTTGGCAGTTAGTTCGATAGAGTGCCCTGCACGGCGTGCCTCGTGCCGTACCAGGTCAAGTGTCAGATCACTCACAACCAGTTGCAGCATCTCGTCAAAAGGGCGATCCCGCCGGCGCAGTAAGGCGTTGATGCGTGCCAGTAGCTCCTCCATCGCGAACGGTTTGGTCAGGTAATCATCGGCCCCCACATTCAGTCCCGTCACCCGATCCTCCACGGCTCCTCGCGCGGTCAACATCAGTACCGGCGACATAATGTGTTCAGCACGCATCTGCCGACAGATCTCCATCCCGTCAATTCCTGGTAACATGACGTCCAGCACCACCACGTCGTATGTATCACTCAAGGCCAGTTCCAAGCCCTTGTCTCCCTCATGTGCAAGATCAACAGTATGACGCTCTTCCAGTAGAACGCGCCGCAATAGGTATGCCAGGCGTTGCTCGTCCTCAACGACAAGAATATGCATCGTTTCCCTCTCTCCTTCGACAACAACATCAGTCTATTCCTATTTTCTCTATTTTATGACAGCAAGATGAGAAAAAGATTGGAAATAACAGCCTGTGCATTCTTACTCACATCTTTTCCCTAGCTGATAAATGGGTCATCTCCTTTTAAGTGATGAGATTGTCTGTGGGCGAGATGCGCACAAACAATCCCACCATTCAAAACACTGTGAGCGCCGTAGGCGAGAGCATACAAGCGTGATAGGGAAGGTGCTAAGGGCTTCATGAGAATTTTCCCATCTTTCTCCAATAATTCTCTCATCCTCCCTTGTTAATCTACACAATGTGAGGTGGCACAAGGGGATGTGGTGGGAGCGGCTACTTCTATAGCCCTCCCACATGATTCCGATGAGCGGCCAGTGCGAAGGGCCTGAATTGACCCACTCGTTCCACCTTGAGTGTGACAAGATCATTCCCTTCGCACACATTACAGGTAACAAGCGGATAGCCATTACTGCGAGTAAGCATAATATGATGGAGGAGCGCCTGTGAGAGCTGCTCGTCCATCATATCTTACTCCTTAAACGGGTCTTTCTTCTTGAAATTGCCGATGTTTTTTGTGAGTCTACAGCACAAAAAACATCGGCAATTTCAGCACAAAGTATGTGAATCTTCTCATATTTCTCCAATATAACTCACATATCCTTCGCGTAAGATTAGCATGTAACAAGGAAACGTTACAGAAAACATTGCAAGATGGTTGTAAAAATATAAAACACGAGATAGAAAATACGAGGCCAGAAATGCTACAACAAGAAGGACATGGAGTCTATAAACCCTACACACCTCCGTATCGCGTTCCAACAATACCAACTCCATCTGCGGGAATTCTCGACGCACCACCACCGCCAGCGCCAGTTCCTCCCACTCCACCTGTAGGACCTGGAAGCGGAGAGCCACGTACCACAGCAGCGCCACCACCACGAAAGCGACACGCAGGCGCAATTCTTCTGCTCACATTCGTGCTCATGCTTGTTCTTGGTGTGGGCCTCTTTGCTGGTTGGCAATTTACAGGTGGTAGTAGTAAGGCAAGCGCGGCATCAACAAAAACATCCTTATCGACAACAAGCACAACGGGTACAACTAGTGCAAATACATTAGAAACACAGCAAGAGGCGGCCATTGCTAAGATAGAGCCATCTGTCGTCGAGCTTGATGTGACAACCTCGCAGGGAGAGCAGATCGGTTCCGGTGTCATTATCGACACGAAGGGAGACATTGTTACCAACTATCATGTCGTTGACGGTGCGGTAAGCGTTACAACCATTATTAGTAATGGACGTACAGAACAGGCACAAATCGTTGGCACTGACGCGGCAGATGATCTGGCCGTCGTGCATATAGCTCCCTTTACGAACATGACCGTCACACAGATTGGCGACTCGTCCAAGCTAGTAGCGGGCCAGGAAGTGCTGGCTGTCGGCAACCCGCTCGGTATCACAGAGACGGCAACACGGGGCATCGTTAGCGCGCTGAATCGTAGTGTCCAGGAATCAGCCAGTGTAACAATCTCCCAGGCGATTCAAACAGATGCCGCCCTCAATCCTGGCAATAGTGGTGGTGCGCTGATCAACCTGGAAGGGCAACTCGTCGGTATCCCAACATTGGGCGCGGTCAATTCGGAATTCAACACAACCGCGAGTGGTATAAGCTTCGCGATTCCATCAAACCTCGTACAGTTAGTTATCCAACGGCTCATACAGTGAGAACAGGATTTTCGCAGCTACCGTTTGCAGCTTTTTGAACGCTCGGCGTATAGGTATCCGTCGAGCGTTCACTATTTTCATATAAACACAACTTTTAGATACAAAGAGGATACGATGCTTGTAACACAGAGGCATTTGACACCTAATTCTCACTGCAATATAGAACAGCAGCGGCTACTCAAGCTCTCTCATAGGCTTCCTGTAAGGTTTTGATGTCAAGCTTCTTCATCTGGAACATCGCTTCTGTCACCCTCTTTACCTTCTCAGGGTCCTCATCGCTCATCAGTTTGCCTAGAGCTGTTGGCACGATCTGCCATGATACCCCATATCGGTCTACCAACCAGCCACATTGATCTTCTTTTCCACCTGCGGACAGTTTCTCCCACAGTTCATCCACTTCCTGCTGCGTCTCGCAGTTCACGAGAAGAGATATAGCTGGCGTGAAAGTAAAGGAATGCTCCTGGTGGCTACTTTCCATTGCCATGAACTCCTGCCCGTCCAGAGTGAATACAGCATGTTTCACAGTTCCCTCAGGCTCTCCTTCACTTGCACTGTAACGCTCTATCCTGAGGATATCTGCATTCTTGAACAGGGAGAGATACAAATGCATAGCCTCTTCGGCTTTGCCGTATTGTGCTCCAACGTATGTGAGAAACGGGGTGATTTTTTGGGTGCGTCCGGCAAGATTCAACTGCCAGGAAACGCCAAATTTATCCTCAACCCAGCCAAATTTTTTACTGAATGGGTAGGCATCCAGCTCCATAAGAACGGTCCCATCGCGAGAAAGCACACTCCACAGCTCATCTATTTCCTGCTCTGTCTCACAATTCACAAAGAACGAAATGGCTGGCGTAAATTTGAACTCTGGTCCGGCATTTATCCCCATGAACTCCTGTCCATTTAGTTGGAAGACTACCGTTAGTACTGTTCCCTTTGGCCTGGGTCCTGCTTCACTGTAATAGCTCACATTCTCGATTTTTGAGTCTTTGAAAATGGAGGTATAAAAATGTGCGGCCTCCTCAGCGTTCCCATTGAACCACAAGGACGGAGTAATCTTTTGCATATGTGCCTCCTCTGGCTGTTCATCAGTATAGAACACAAACTGTTAGACGTTCATTCTTTACGGGATAAGCTTACTACCAATATGCAAAAAAGTCTTCTCCAATCTTGCTCAATTGTGCCTTCAAATAGAGAGGACACAAAAAAGCTCAACTTTACGTTGAGCTTTTGATATTATTATAATTTATCCTGCCGTTACGAAAGCATACTTGCAGTCGGCGTCGTCTTTACCACCTGCACAGGCTTGCGTTTATTTTTCAGCAACAACAAGCGCCGACAGAGCAATCCTCCCACTAGAACAGAGCTGACAAGGTAGATGCCAAACGCCCATGGGTCAATTGTATCGCTACCTATCCCGATACCGTGCAGCGTTGCCAGGACAAAGATTCCCAGTGTCAGCACATGTAGCTTACGCCACCACTTGTAGCCAATTAGCGGGCGCAGCAACGTACTGATCCCGATAGCGATACCCAGGTACAGCGCAATGATGCCGAGCGCCATATCCTCCGGGTGATAATGACTTGTGAACGGCAGTAAGATCTCGTACCATCCCAGATGTACGAAAGGATCAAGCCAGACCGCGAGCACATGCACGGTGAGAAAGATGCTGCCGAGCAATGTCAGAAAATTATGCAATTCACTATTAATCAAGCGTGGCCAGCGCTTCGGTGATTGCACCTGTGTTGACAACATCAGCCCCACAATAACTGATAGAGCTAGAAGTATATACGAGGTAAAGCCACCTGCGCGGGCTATATTCCAGGTCACAGCCTGCCAGATTGTATTCATAACTATTTCTCCTCCATCAGTTCAATCGGCCATGGTTCCACTGCTTGCCACGTGCCATCCTTGCGCACCAGTAAACCTGCAATCTGATGTGTGTGTAGAAATGCGGCTCCTCTTGCAGAGCCGAGAATAAAGGCAACTTTCGCCGCGACCTCTGCCTGTTCGCAGCGATCAGCCACAACCGTGACTGACCAGAGATCGCCCTGCGCAGGCAGTCCACTACGTGGATCAAGCAGATGATGGCGAGACGTGTTGCCCTGCTGCCAGGAACGGCGTGCGATACCTGAGGTCGCCATGGTTCCTGAACGCAGTGGAATCGTCCAAAATTGTTGTAGCCCCGGCACAGCAATCGGCCACACACCAATAAGGGCAGGAACATCGAGCACGCCCAGATCACCACCCGCGTTCACCAGCGCAGGGCTAATCTCTCGCTGGCGCAACTTCTTTAGAGCTGCATCCACCGCCATTCCCTTAGCAATCCCACCAAAGTCAAGCTGTACGCCAAATGGTAGCGTAACCTGTCGCTGCCACGGATCGATGATGATTTCGCGCCAGTGACCACCTGCCTCCCCTACCACTTGAGGGCTAAATTGAACAGGTGGTAGATCCTCGAATGTACGATCGTAGCCTACCCGCAGCAATTGCTTCAGTAACGTCGGATCGTAGATACCCTGTGTGCCACGAGCAGCCTCAAGCGCTGTCTCCAACACGTTGTAGAGCAACTCGCTTACAGAAACGGGTGCGCCTGTCCGTGCATTGAGCCGGGACAGCTCGCTCTCAGGCAGAAAACGGCTCAGCGTCTGTTCCCACTCCTGGAAGAGCGAACGAACAATCTGCTCTCCCTCTAACGCCCGCTCTTCCGGGAGCAATAGGGAGATTATCGTCCCCATTGCTCGAAACTCACTACGCTGTAAACCGGCAGGAGTGCTATAGTTATGAGGTATGTGTTCCACTGACTGGTTGAGAAGAGCCGCTTGAGCCATTATTTGTCCCCTGTGAAGAACTATTTGACACACCGGACCCCTGCGAAGAGTTCTGGTCTCCAAAGTTGTTGCGTCCTTGCTGTCCCCAGAAACTTCCTGAGTCTTGAGAAGATGAACTCGACGGAGAGTTCGACTGCGAAGACTGCGACGAGTTTGAGGTTGTTGAACTTGTTGTCGCTGTTGCAGCAGCACTCTGCTGAAAAGCTATCAGCCCACTGATTGCACCAAAGCCTAGTACCGAAGCCACCACCACTCCACGCTTCAATTTCTGCGCCAATGCCAATGCGCGAGCCTTTGGCATCTTCCCCACCACGCTGGACTTCTGCGCTCCAGCTTCGGTGTGAAATCTCCCACTCAGCACTGACCCTTCGCCGGGTGCCAGACGAACTCTGGCGGCATGAGACTGCTGCTGTGAATTCCCAAATGAAGGATATGTATCGTATCTATATGGATTCGTTTCCATTGCCGCTCCAATTCTTTATATCAAGGACTTGCTGGTCTCTGTTCCTATGTCCTTAAGAATAGATCCCACCTCTTGATTTTTCATTGGAACTATATGAGAAACTTCCAATCTTCAAAGTTGAGTACGGCTCTATAGTCTTTTCCCATTTGTTCAGCAGCACATTCCTACGTTTTACCAAATAAATAAGTATACGATTATTCTATGAGGTGTGACATAGATGAGGAATTAGCAATGTGTTGTGTAGGAAGAATTTTTAAGATATACTTATGTTACAAGCATACATTCACATATAGGAGATTATACGCTATGTCAATTACTGTGAAAGCAATTACTGATCGAGAACTCTGGAATGGTTTTCTAAAAAAACAACCACAAGGGCATCTATTTCAATCATATGAGTGGGGCGACCAGAAAGCGAACCTTAAGGCAACCTATCTCCTCCAATACCAGTGCTTCCAATGGGCAAAGACGCAAGGCTGCCGCTTCTTTGATTTCCGCGCTATCCCTGAGCTGTTGGAACCCGGTGAAGAGATGTGGAATGTCTACCTCTATAAAAAGGGCTTTGGTGGCTTCTCGCATCTTACAATGCCTACTCAGGATTATATCTATCGCCTCCTGCTCTATAAGGCGTTGCATGCGGCAACTCAATTCCGCGCACGCAGGCAACACGCAGCACATACATAGATGACGCAATCCAGCAGGGTGACAGCAAAGGAGCCATCTAGTATACTCTCTATTACGGTGTTTAGCTACTTCTATAACAAAAAATACCTACTCAGGAGTATATCCTTCTATGCAAACAGATGAAACAACGTTGCACACTCTGCCAACCCTTCCCTCACATGAAAATGTACGAGAGGAGTGGAGCAGGGCACTTGCTCTATGCTGGCAGGCAGTGCGAGCAGTTCTACCCGCATTTCTTCTCACACGCCTGGTATTCCTTCTCTTGACATACTTTGGAGGAGTGCTGGTCAATGTGCCAGGCGCATCCTCCTTCGCGCCCAATCTCAAGACAGTATTCTACTCCTGGTATCACTGGGACGCGACTCATTATCTCAACATTGCCGCAAGCGGCTATCTCGACTCTACTTCGACTGGGTACTTTCCACTCTACCCGGCGCTCGTACACTTGCTGAGTGGAGTATTACATGCGGACCTGCTATTCACAAGCTTGATGGTTTCCAACCTGACCTTCTTTGGTGCGCTGCTGGTGCTGTATCGCTTTGTAAGCACGGAATGGAGTATAGAGACGGCTCGGCGCACTGTTTTCTATCTCGCAATCTTTCCCACCGCACTCTTCTTCTTTACCGCCTCTGCCGAACCGCTACTACTCCTCTTTCTGATCGGGAGTATCTACTCGATGCGCCAGGGCTTCTGGTGGCTGGCAGGTCTGTTAGGAGGGTTAGCTGCTCTGACATATATCACAGGTATTCTCCTCTTTTTTCTCTTCGTGTACGAGTTCTTTCGCCAGCATCGTGAACTCTTTCTGCCAGAGAGGTCACAGCCGTCTCTTGCACCAACTGCACGTGCGTTCGCACTTCTTCCGTTGCTGGCCGCTGTGCTGATCCCGCTCGGTTTTGCCGTCTACGCTCTGGCATTGAAAAGACAATTTGGCGATGCATTCGTCTTCCTACATCCAGGCGAGGGGAAAACGGGTCTTTTTTACGCACCATGGACAGCTCCAGGCTCAGCTCTACACGCACTCTTCAGCTCCTCGTTCTCCAGCCTTACAGGTATTCATAGCTTTTTTGAAGTGGCACTTCTCATCTTCGCGCTGGGAACACTACTCCTCTCTTTTGTGGGATCGGCACGGCTCAGGAGGGAACAGTGGCCGCTGACATTCTTCACGCTCCTGCTGCTGCTCTTTTCATTGATGCTTCCTGATATGCCTGCAGCTCGACACAGTCTGCTCGATCCAATACCTTTTCTCCAACATAGCGTGCTCCAATGTTTCCTTTGCTTTATCGTGTTAGCGCAGTATGGCAGACGAAGCTGGCTTCATCACTTGTATATCGTGCTTGCGCTTCCCCTGCTCAGCATGCTCGTACTACAGCTCTTTGCGGGACGCTGGTTGCTTTAATCCCCAATTAGGGCTACATCTCCGAGCTTGACGTATTGTTAACATTCTTATATAGTAACCTTGGCGCACTGCATACCTTCCGTAGTGCACAAGGCAAGGGAACATATCTCGTTTACACACTATTCATTACGAGCCTTTTGGGGCCTGTTATCTGACAATTGGAGGTAGGTCGGCGTGTCATTGCAACCATTTATCGTCGCCCTCATTATTATTATCATGCTCATCGGAGCAATTATTGCTCTTGGTGCAGGATATTATATCGGTTCCACACGGAAAAAAGCTGAATTTGCGGAAAACTTGCGTCTTCAGAAAGAGGCAAGCGAACAGCGGCTGCTAGAGGTTCAGCAGCAGCAAAACGAAGCGCTCCGTGAGGCGAAAGAAGAGACTGCGCGCTTTCGCTCAACGATGGAACACGAGAATGCCGAACGACGTAGCGAACTACAGCGGCAGGAGAGGCGTATTCAATCCAAAGAAGAAAATCTGGATCGCAAATTCGATGCCCTGGAGCAACGAGAACGCAAGGTCAATGTAAAAGAACGCCACCTGGAGCAACTGCATATCGAAGTGGAGCAGTTGAAACAGCGACAGTTCAGTGAATTGGAACGAATCGCGCAATTAAGCGAGGAGCAGGCACGTCATATCCTCTTTACGCAGATTGAGGAGCAGGCACGTGTTGATGCGGCGCAGCGTGTGCGCATGATCGAAGAGCAAGCGCGCGAAGAAGGAGAGGCGCGTGCCCGTGAGATTATCACTCTCGCAATTCAACGTTGTGCATCTGATCAGGTCTCCGAGTCGGTTGTCTCAGTTGTCCCGCTCCCCAACGATGAGATGAAGGGGCGTATTATTGGACGTGAAGGTCGTAACATCCGCGCACTCGAAGCCGCAACAGGCGTCGATCTGATCATCGACGACACCCCTGAAGCGGTGATTCTCTCTGGCTTCGATCCTGTGCGGCGCGAAGTCGCGCGAGTTGCATTGACGAAGTTAATCCTGGATGGTCGTATCCACCCGGCGCGCATCGAGGACGTTGTTGCCAAGGCACGCCAGGAGATTGACATCACGATTCGCGAAGCCGGTGAAGAGGCGGCTCTGGCGGCGAATGTGCACGGTCTCCAGCCAGAGTTGCTCAAAATTCTTGGTCGTCTGCACTTCCGTACCAGTTATGGACAGAACGTTCTAGCGCATTCGGTTGAGGTCTCTATCCTCGCAGCAACGATGGCCTATGAGCTGGGTGCAGATGTCAACGTCTGTAAAACCGCCGCCTTGCTACATGATATGGGCAAAGCGATTGACCAGGAGGTTGAAGGTCCACACGCCATCATCGGTGGCGAGGTAGCGCGGCGCTTTGGCAAATCGCCCAAGATCATTCATGCCATGGTCGCGCACCACGCGTTAGATACTGAGCCACAGACGTTGGAGGCCGCGATTGTCCAGGCCGCCGACGCCATCTCTGCCGCGCGACCCGGTGCACGGCGCGAGACGGTTGATCTCTACATTAAGCGCCTGGAAGCGTTAGAGCAGATTGCCAACTCGTTTACGGGTGTGGAGAAATCCTTCGCTATCCAGGCAGGGCGAGAAGTTCGTATCATCGTCAAACCCGAAGAGGTCAACGAGTTCGCTGCCTCGCGCCTGGCAAATGAGATCGCGCACAAAATCGAAGAGAACCTGGACTATCCAGGCCAGATCAAAGTCTGTGTCGTGCGCGAAACCCGCTCAGTAGACTACGCTCGCTAAACTTATAGAGTAACGTATAATATTATTGTGCATACAGAAGCGAGAAGCTCACTTCTGTATGCACAATAATATAAAAAAAGAAAGATCATCTTTGATGACAAATACAATTGATCTGCACACGCACTCTACAGCCTCAGATGGCATCTACTCGCCGAGCGAGCTGCTCCAACAGGCCCACGATATCGGCCTGCGCACCCTGGCACTAACCGATCATGACACAACCGCAGGCCTGGACGATGCCGCTGAAGCTGCTCTGCACCTGGGTGTCGAACTTATCCCCGGTATTGAATTGAACACTGATGTAGGAAATGACGAGATTCATGTCCTTGGCTACTATCTTGAATACCAGCGTCCCGAATTCCAGCAGATCTTGCAGGTCTTGCGCGACGCACGTGTCCGCCGTGGCGAACGCATGGTCGAGCTGCTGAATGAACAGGGTGTTCGCATTACATGGGAACGTGTACGCGAGATCGCACAGGGAGCCGTTGGACGCCCACATATCGCGCGCGCACTGATGGAGACGGGTTACGTTCAATCGGTCTCTGAGGCATTTGACAAATACATTGGCAAGAACTCTCCTGCTTACGTACCACGCTACAAACTCGCCCCCGTCGATGCCATCCGCCTGATTCGTAGCGCCAATGGATTACCTGTGCTGGCCCACCCGTTACAAACTCCCGGCCTTGACGAGCTCCGCAAATGGCTTCCTCAACTGGTAGAGGCTGGCATGATCGGTCTGGAAGTTTACTACGGACCCTATACAGAGCAAGAAATTGAGACACTTTACGACCTCGCCACACAATATCATCTTATTCCCACTGGTGGCAGTGATTTCCACGGACCCAACATGCATCCCACGCCGCTAGGAGGTCGCTTCGTTCCTTTCGAGTCAGTTGCCCGCTTAAAGGAAGCAACCCTCACATTTCACGGCACCACCCCACCTCCATTTGACCTGCCACCCCCCGTTGATGAATAATAATACACAAGGTCTCTGACCCGCGACTCTGTTGAGAAATGGAGTAAGGTGAGTAAAGGGAGCAATAGCAACCCACCTACGTTGTCCATCTACACCCAATTCACCGTAGGCAAGAGCCGAGAAAAGGAAGAGCTGAAATGGGTCAGCAAAATGAAGATGTAAACGAACAGCGGAAAGCAACGGCAGGGAACGCCCTAAACAGATCCAGAAGACGCCGGCTGAAGATTATTCGCTTGATCGTAGAAATGAGCATCCTCATCTTGCTATTATTTCTGCTCTTCCGGCTCGCCTTCCAAAACTTCCATATTCAAGGGCATAGCATGGAACCATCGCTTCACGACCAGGAATATATCCTTGTCAACAAAGCTGCCTACCTCTTACAATCGCCAGCGCGTGGCGACATCATCGTCTTCCACTATCCACTCAATCCCAAACAGAACTACATCAAACGCATCATTGCCATTCCCGGTGACGTGATTAGTATTCACGACGAGACCGTCACCATCGACAATGTCACTGTGCACGAAACATACGTCAACCCGACGAATCCCTACAACCCGTTTCCCTCATTCAGCAACCGTATCCTGCAGCCGGGCCAATACTTCGTCATGGGGGACAACCGTGGTAGCAGTTCCGACTCGCGACAATGGGGTATGGTGCCACGGGACAATATCATTGGCAAAGCCGTCATCATCTACTGGCCCTTCAATCAGGACAACTTTGGCCTTCTCCCCGACAAAAGCAATGTTTTCGCCCAGGTGCATCAGTGAAATGTGAGTTGCATGGTACAAACAAGAAAATATTCTTCTAGGTGTTACAAATGTACTTGTGGGTCTCACTCTGCTTATGACGTCGGCATCTTTGAGCAGAATTCTGCCACCTCTGCTTACTTTACTCCTTGGTCTTGCATGCTCCGCTCTGGCATTTTTCTGTCTCGGTCTGTCTATTTTTGTAGGCTCAAACCAGCGCAAGAATGAAGGAAAATCCGCCAGGGATTGATACGTTTGCTATCAGATCCTCCTATCACACTCTACGCAGCACATCTTTACGCGCGACTTCACGCCAGCGGCTCCCCACTTCCTGACCATCCCGAACGGGCTGCTGCCGGGCTCGCTTCTGCTCAACGTACTCCTGCTGAAGCAACGTGCCGACAAGAGCGGCAAGGTGTTCAGGTGCAAGTTCTGCTGGACCTGCCTCCGCTTCTAACCGGACCACCTCTTCTGTGCTCATATCTTGCTCATTTTGTGCCGATGCATCCGTTGCATCTGTCTGCGCTACCTTTTGAGTTCCCTGCTCACGCCCACTCCACTCTTCCGCGATAAAATCAGTCGAGAAATCTGCCGTTTGAAAGCGGGGATGATCCATCAGCCAACGCGCAAAGGGTAGTGTGGTACGTACGCCTACAACCTGGTATTCATCCAGTGCACGCCGCATACGCGCAATCGCTTGCGCACGGTCTCGCCCCCAGACGATTAGTTTGGAGAGCAATGGATCGTAGAACAGCGGCACTTCCAGACCAGGATAGAGACCGCTCTCGACACGTACGCCAGGACCCGCTGGCTCCTGCAACGCTACTACGGTTCCGGTAGCGGGAAGAAAACGGTTATCGGGATCTTCTGCCGAGATACGACATTCGATAGCTGCACCGCGGGACTGTATATCTTGCTGACTGAAAGAGAGTGGGAGACCAGCGGAGACGCGAAATTGTTCGCGCACCAGGTCAATCCCCGTACACTCCTCGGTGACTGGATGCTCCACCTGGATGCGTGCATTCACTTCCAGAAAGTAGAAATGGCCATCTGCTCCAAGCAGAAATTCCGCCGTACCCGCATTGACATACTGGATGGAACGGACCAGGTTTAGCGTCGCCTTTGTCATACCTGCCCGCAGTTCCTCGTTCACCACTGGAGAGGGCGACTCCTCGATCAACTTCTGGTGGCGACGTTGGATACTGCACTCGCGCTCACCCAGATGCACCACATTTCCATGCGTGTCAGCAATAAACTGCACCTCGATATGACGCGCTGGAGCAATCGCCTTCTCCAGGTAGACTCGGCTATCGCCAAAGGCACTCTTTGCCTCACTGCGTGCCAAGCGCAGCGACGAGAGCAGTTCAGCCGGCTCGCGCACAAAACGAATCCCTTTGCCACCTCCGCCAGCAGCAGCCTTAAGCAGAATAGGATAGCCCAACTGTTGCGCGATCTC
>DAOUDD010000231.1:0-5728 GCA_034431765.1 Ktedonobacteraceae bacterium
CTGGCACGGCTCGTTGGGGATGTTGAGGAGGTACAGCATCTGTATCTACGCCTGCTCTCGCCGTTCCTGGTCTGGCTGCTGATCTGCGCATTGACCTACGCGCTCTTCGCCATCTTCGACCGCACGCTTGCGCTGTTGGCGCTGGCCTTTCTCGTTCTGACAGGGATCGGCGTTCCCTTGCTCTCCTGGCTTCTGACACGCCGTCTGGGAGGGCAGCAGATGAGCGCGCAAGGCGAACTCAAAGCCCAGATGGTCGCTGGCATCCAGGGTATGGCCGATCTGCTTACCTGTAACGCAGAGGAGCGTCAGACTGAGGCAATAATGCGTACAAATGCTGTGCTCACACACGTGCAGCACCACATGGCAACGGTGAACGGCTTGCAGCAGGCGCTTCACGACGGATTGATGAAGCTGGCACTCTGGGTCCTGTTGCTGATAGCGATTACGCTAGTGACGGCGAAAGCGATTACCGGCGTCTACCTGGCCTTTCTCACATTGTTGATCCTGGCAAGCTTTGAGGCTATCCAACCACTTGGACAGGCTCTGCAATTGCTTGGACACTCGCTTGCTGCAAGTAAGCGAATTTATGAAGTGATTGATACAGTCCCAGAGGTAAGAGAGCAGGCTATACCTATTGAGCTAGCCGAGAACGCGACTTCGCTAGCACATACACTCGAGTTTGAGAACGTGCGTTTCTCTTACCCCTCTCAACAAGAAAACGCGCTCCAGGATATCTCTTTCTCTCTGCTTCCAGGACAAAAAATCGCAGTCGTTGGTCCCAGTGGCGCAGGCAAGAGCACGCTAGCGCGGCTGGCGCTGCGCGATTGGGATACGAGCGCTGGCAGCATCCGCCTGGATGGGCAGGATATACGCAACTATCGCCTTGAAGATCTGCGCTTCCTCTTCAGTGTTGTTGACCAGGAGACATACCTCTTCAATGACACGCTGCGCAACAACCTGCTGCTTGCGCGACCGGGATCCAGTGAAGAGCAGGTGCAACAGGCTATCGAGCAGGCAGGACTGGGCGAATTCCTTGCACGGCTACCCGCCGGTCTCGATACATGGATCGGTGAGCAAGGGCAGAGGCTCTCTGGAGGTGAACGGCAGCGTGTGGCTATCGCCCGAGCACTGCTTAAAGATGCACCCCTGCTCATTCTTGACGAGGCGACGGCCAATCTCGATCCATTGACCGAGCAGGAGCTGCTCACGACGCTGGCAGAGGTGACACGCGAGAGGACGCTGCTGCTGATCACGCATCGCCTGGTGGAGTTAGAGGAGATAGACGAGATTCTGGTGCTCGACGGGGGCCGCATCTGTCAGCGTGGCACGCACGAGAAGCTCTGCACTCAGGAAGGGCTGTATCGGACGCTGCTCAATATACAAAACGAACAACTTGTTTTTATTTAATATTTTTTTACAGGAGACATGCATGGAAGATTCTACCATTTTTTCACGCTTGCAGTTTGCCTTTACAATCAGCTATCATTATCTCTTCCCGCAATTGACGATGGGGCTGGCTCTGCTACTGCTCGTGTTGAAAACGCTCTACCTCTGGCGCAAGCGCGAGGAGTACAATATTGCGGCCCGCTTCTGGGCAAAGATCTTTGCCATCACGTTTGTGATGGGCGTGATCACGGGTATTCCGATGGAGTTCCAATTTGGCACGAACTGGGCACGCTTCTCTACTTATGCCGGCGACATTATCGCGCAGACGCTGGCGATGGAAGGGGCGTTTGCCTTCTTCATCGAGTCGGCCTTCCTGGGCATCTTTCTCTTTGGTGAGCAGGTCTTTGGGCAGAAGATGCACTGGTTTTCAGCATTTATGGTCTGGCTCGGCACCTGGGCCTCAGGCGGCTTTATCATCGCCTCCAACGCCTGGATGCAGCATCCGGTCGGCTATACACTGGCCTCCAATGGTCGGCTACACATCAACGATTACTGGGCGGTGCTCTTTAATCCCTGGGCTTTTATACAGTATATGCACACGATGAGCGGCGCAGTTGTCACTGGTTCCTTTGCTATGGCCGGACTGGGCGCGTACTACCTGCTCGCTCGCAAACATCTCGACTATGGGCGTGTCTTCGTGACTATCGGGGTCATCGCCGGGCTGATAGCCAGCACGTTCTCGCTCTTTCCCAGCGGGGACCTGGAAGGGCAACAGGTGACGAGCAACCAGCCAGCAAAGCTAGCTGCGATGGAGGGGCTCTTCGAGACAGAGAATGGTGCAGGGATTGTACTTATCGGCCAGCCAGATCCGACCACGGGGAAGTTAGATAATCCGATTGTTATCCCCAACGCGCTCAGTTTCCTCACCTATCGGCACTGGAAGGCGCAGGTGCGTGGGCTACATACGTTTCCACAGAACGAGCGCCCCGATTCGGTCTCGCTCCTCTACTACAGCTATCATATCATGGTTGGGCTGGGCACCTTTTTCATCGCCATTATGGCTCTGGCTGTGCTCCTACTCTGGCGCAAAAAGCTCTTCGGTGCGCGCTGGATGCACTGGATACTCTTCCTGGCTCTGCCATTCCCTTTTATTGCCAATATCGCTGGTTGGTTCACCACTGAGCTGGGTCGCCAGCCCTGGATCGTCTACGGCCTCCTGCCCACAGGAAGTGGCTCATCCACCAATGTATCGTCGGGCAATATTCTCTTTACACTGCTCGGCTTCATGGGCATCTATCTCCTGCTCGGACTGCTTTACGTCGTGCTGGTCGTCTACGAGACACTGCGCGGTCCTCAACCTGTAGAGGAGACAATGCCGCAGGAACCACAGTTAGCACAGGGTCTCACGCAATAAGGCGCAAGACGAAAGGAGCAAAAGAGTATATGCAAACACTCTGGTTTATTCTGGTCGCCTTTATGCTGACCATGTACGTGCTTCTCGACGGATTTGACCTGGGAGCAGGCGCTATCCATACCTACGCGGCACGTAACGATAAAGAACGTCGTATGATACTGAAAGCAATCGGCCCGGTCTGGGACGGCAACGAGGTCTGGTTGATTGCCGCTGGTGGATCGCTGTTCTTCAGCTTCCCCGTGCTCTATGCCTCCAGCTTCAGTGGCTTCTATCTGCCGTTGATGATCGTGCTCTGGCTCTTAATGCTGCGTGGTATCTCGATTGAGCTACGCTCACACATTCACAACCCGGTCTGGATCTCCTTCTGGGATGGCGTCTTCTTCATAGGGAGTGCGCTGCTGGCCATCTTCTTCGGTGCCGCCCTTGGCAATGTCGTGCGCGGCGTCCCAATGGATAGCAAGGGCATCTTCTTCGAGCCGCTGTGGACCGACTTCAACCCGTTCAGCACCAATCCCGGTATACTCGACTGGTACACGATTCTCGTCGGTCTGCTCTCTCTCGCGGTGCTGGTCATGCATGGAGCAAACTTCATTGCGGTCAAGACGGAGAGCGAGATCAATGCGCGGACACGACGTATCTCATGGTTCGCAGGAATCGTAACACTTGTGCTTACCATTCCCACCACGATTGCTACGTTTGCGGTACAGCCATTGGCAACCACCAGCTTTACCAGTCGGCCCTGGGGCTTTCTCTTTCCAATTCTTGCGCTTGCCGGCCTGGTCCTCTTCGTCTATGCTCGTCTACGGCAGCGCGACCTGCTGGCATTTCTTGGATCGAGCGGATTCATCCTTGGTATGCTTGCCAGCGCTGCCTTTAGCCTCTATCCTGTCGTTCTGCCAGCCGTGAATCCTGCCAACAGCCTGACGATTCAGAATGCATCATCCTCACAATACGGTCAGACGATTGGCCTGGTCTGGTGGTCAATTGGCATCGTCCTGGCAATCATTTACTTTGTCCTGACCTACCGACTCTTCCGCGGCAAAGTGCGGCTGGAAGGGGATGAAGCTAGCTATGATCAGATAGCAGCGACGCCAGCAGCCTCGACTACACCAGCAGTCCCACCCGCCGTTCAGTAACCTTCTTTCGCACCATATCAGTGATAAACTTTTGGTGAAGAACGCTTGTGAAGTGTTCTTCACCAATCTTTCCACCTATCGATAACGCACACACATTGCCAAAAATGTGCCCACCACAACCTTGACAACCGATAATTTCTCATTTATAATTCTTTCATGCTAATATTTTACATGTTAACAATTTGCAGATAAAACATAAAGACGTAAAGGAGTTATATGAATTTCCCTTTTGAAGAGAACCGCGATCGGCTCACATATTGGCTCTTTTATGCTGGGCGCTGTGTCACGTCTGCCTATGCAGATGTGCTGCGAGCGCACTGTGAGGAACGTGGAAAGCCGTACGTCGTCACACCACCACAGTGGGGGGCTTTGTCGCTCCTGCTTGTTCAGGATGGTATGACCATTGGAACCATGAGTCAGAAGCGCGGTGTTGATGCACCAGCGGTTACAGGAATCATCTCGCGCCTGGAGCAGATCGGGCTGGTGGAACGGCAACATAATCGGGAAGATCGCCGTGTCGTCAAAGTCTATCTCACTCAGGAAGGCCGCGACATCTCACAGACGCTCATTTCCTCGGTGGAGCAGTTCGAGCAAAGCCTGAAAGGAGGATTTTCCGAGAGTGATCTGGATCATTTCCTGACACTCCTCCAACAACTGGTCACAAATGCTGCTGAGTTCGGGGAAGGGGCAGGTGATCGCTTCGGTTTCCTCCCAGAGCATGTGTTGAAGGGCGACAAGGGCTCAAAGGAGTAAGGTGTTCTCTCCCTGTAAGAAGCAGGTTAGACAGGTAGAGAACCACACGGGCAAAACGGGGCGATTCTCTGCTCACAGGAAGCGCCCCTGAAAGAAATTCGCATGTGTGGACAGCATGTTGTATCGCTTTACGTACAACAGATATCATTGTCCAGGAAAGGATAGAAAACCTATGAATACTACATTGTGGATAGTACGGATCTTGCTAGCTCTGGCATTTCTGCTAACGGGATGGACCAAGGTTGTGACCCCTATAGTGCAGTTGAAGAGCTATATGATCTGGATCACTGCCCTACCCCTTGGGCTAGTCCGTGCTATCGGCATCGTCGAGGTGCTGGGAGCGATCGGGCTGATTCTACCGGTGCTTACAGGAATCGGACCCTGGCTTACTATTGCAGCTGCGAGTGGGCTGGCCCTTGTGATGGGGGGAGCTACAGTCTTCCATATTGCACGCAAGGAATATCGCGAAACGGTTCTGACGCTTATGCTTCTGATAGTGACGCTCTTTGTCGCAGTAGGTCATGTCGCCTGGGTGCCGCTCGCTTAGAGATGCCCCAACGCGAAACTTCTGCAATCAACGCTACAACGAAGCCTGTCATTTTGAAAAAACGAAAGGAATTAAATTATGCCGTTAATGACACTTTTTGATCTCGTGAATGTATTCTTCGCTGGCATGCTGGCTGGCATCGAGTTCGTGATCCACTATGGAGTACGCGAACCCGCCGAGCAGTTGCCCGATCACGCGCAACTCCAACTCCGCAAAGGGCTGGTACTCAAACTGCGTGTGCTGGTTCCCGCCTTTTTTATCCCAGCAGCAATTCTAGGAATTACCCTGACGTTTCTCAACATCTCCGCGCCTGGCTTTGCATTCCGCTGCGTGGCCGTGGTTGCCTTACTCATCTGGATCGTGATCAGGGTCATCGGCACCGTCCCAATCAATAGCGCCACCGCTGACTGGCCCCTGGATGCGCCCCCTGTGGATTGGAAGGAGCAGGTGCAGCGTGCGGAACGCTTCCATATTGTCGGTACCTGGGCGGCG
>DAOUDD010000232.1:0-17242 GCA_034431765.1 Ktedonobacteraceae bacterium
AAGGAAAACAAGCTCGAACAGTGAGGCCTTCACCACTTAATGTTGCTCTACCGTCATGATGCGCAACCAACATCTTTTAGATTTGCACCAATCCCCCATCGACGAACAGTTCGATCCCGGTGACAAAACTACTATCATTTGAGGCCAGGAACAAAACCACTTTCGCGACTTCGTCAGGTTCACCTACACGCCCCATCGGCGTGGTGGAAACGATGCCCGCTATAATTTGCTTGCTTTGTTCCTCTGTCTCCCCCACGCGATCAAGCATTGCCGTGTTGATTGCACCGGGACTGACGACATTGACACGAATTGAGCGATTGCTCAATTCGACAGTCCAGCTGCGTGCAAACGACCGCACTGCAGCCTTGGCGGCAGCATACACTGTGACTCCTCTTCCCCCTACGGAGGTACCAACCGAGGATGTTAGAATAATCGAACTTCCATCCAGCAAGAGTGGAAGTGCCTTTTGCACAGCAAAGAGTACGCCTTTGACGTAGACGTCGAAAGTCTTGTCAACATTTTCTTCAGAGATGGCTCCCAGTAGGGCCACTTCTCCTCCGCCAGCATTGACAAAAAGAACATCAATATGATCATGTTGCTTCTTCACCGTCTCATATAAGTGATCGAGATCTGCGAGATTGCCCATATCCCCTTGCACACCCGTCACGTTCTTCTCAATCTGCTTAACCGCTCTATCAAGTTCGCTTTGACGACGACCAGTTATATAGACATAGGCACCCTCTGAGACAAAGAGTTGTGCCGTTGCAAGACCAATTCCAGAGTTTCCACCTATGATAACAGCTATTTTTCCATCAAGCTTTTTCATCTTTTTTTCCCTTCTTACTGCTTCTGAGAGAATCAAGCATTGTTTGTGCAACGTCCCGTTGCTTAAAAACTTAACATACGATAGAATGATGGGTCAATCAGCAAAGACTTGTAGAATGTTGCGTATACAACAAAGGAGAAGAAAGTGGTGCAAAAGTCAGAAATAAGTGAAGACGTACGCGTCCGTCGCACTCGCAAGCTGCTTCAACAGGCTTTTATAGAACTCACAGTGGAGAAGGGATTTGCTGCACTTACAGTGCGTGACATTACGAAACGAGCCATGGTTAACCGTTCAACATTTTACCGCCACTATCTGGATAAATATGACTTACTCGATCAATATATGAATGAGATATATGAAATGAGCGAAGGTCGAACCCCCCTTACAGGAACATGGGAACCGACTTTTCATGAAGTCTTGTCTGGTTCGCTCAATCTGCTCAAACATATCCAACAATTTGCTGATTTCTATCGTGTGATGCTCAGTGCACAAGGATATTCCCTCTTTGCGCAACGCTTTCGCCAAAATATAGAAAAGGCTTTTCTCTCTTGCCTCGCTCGGGACTTCCCGGCAGCAAAGACCGAACCTGATGCTCCTCCATTCGACCTGAAGCTCAATTTCGTCGCCTATGCATGCGCAGGTGCCACTATTTGGTGGTTGGAACAGGAGCAGGCCTGTTCGCCTGAACAATTTGCCATCTGGCTAGATCAACTCACTCGTGCCATCGCCGGTCTTTCTTCCACGCCCAAATGAGAAAAATACGCTTTGAGGGTACCTCGCCCCCATATATTTGAGACGCTCATTTTTATCGGTTGGCTTTCCTGGCTTGACTCCCCCACTTGCACACACAGCAGGAGCGTATTCCAACGACTCAAACACATCGCAAGGAACATCTAAGTGCCGCCCATTAGGGGTTGGAATGTAACGCCACACCCCTTACAGTGGCGAGGAGCGAGCATCATGTACTTCCGATTCCCCATAGATCATCCTTTATCTTTCGTGTGAAATTTTCACATCTTCCCACGCGGTAACGCGATTAGCTATAATTTCTTAAACTCCATGTATCCTGTCTGCCGTCATTCATCCCGACACTTGCGCGACGCGACACTTATGCGACCGGCCTTACTCACTAAAATAAGATATACTGACAGGGAGAAGTTTTCGTTGGCCTTGTGAATGTGTTTAACCGATTGGAAGATGTTGCGATGAGTTGCATTGGCACTGCCGGACATGTTGACCATGGGAAATCGACGCTTGTCAAAGCCTTAACTGGAATCGATCCTGATCGTTTGATGGAAGAGAAAGAGCGTGGGATGACGATTGACCTGGGCTTTGCCTGGCTGTCTCTCCCTGACGGACATGAGGTGAGCATTGTAGATGTGCCGGGGCATGAAAGTTTCATTAAGAATATGCTTGCAGGAGTCGGGAGCATTGATGCGGCTTTGCTCGTAATTGCCGCCGACGAAGGGGTGATGCCGCAGACACGCGAACATCTGGCTATTCTTGATCTGTTACAGGTATCGCATGGCGTCGTTGCGTTGACAAAGGCTGATCTTGTCGATGATGAGTGGCTGGAGCTTGTGCGTGAAGAGGTCACGGAGACGTTGCAAGAGACAACACTGGCTGGCGCTGCTATTCTTCCCGTTTCTGCATATACAGGACAGGGTTTGCCACAACTGGTGGATGAATTGATGCGTGTGTTGAGCGCTGCTCCGAGCGAACAAACATCTTCCATCTCACGTCTCGGCGTGGATCGTGTCTTTACTTTGTCAGGTTTTGGAACAGTCGTTACTGGTACGCTGGTGGATGGACCATTGCGTGTGGGGCAGGAGGTTGAGCTTTTGCCTCAGGATCTTCATACCCGCATACGCACCATTCAGACACACAAACAGCAGCTAGAGGTGGCGCAACCTGGAAGCCGCGTGGCTTTGAATCTGCCGAATATTGCACGCACAGATATCACGCGTGGGACAGTTGTAACACTGCCGGGTCAGTTGCGTCCGACACTGCTTCTGGATGTACGCTTGCATCTACTGACCGATGCTCCCCGTGCTCTACCTCACAATGCACAGGTTGATTTTTATTGTGGTGCTCAACAAATAGCTTCACGTGTGCGCTTGTTGGATTCTGATGAGGTGCAACCGGGGAAAAGTGCATGGGCACAGTTGCGTTTGTCTACGCCTGCTGTGGTGGCACGACGCGACCGCTTCATACTGCGTTTGCCCTCACCCAGTGCCACTATCGGTGGCGGCGAGATCCTTGCTAGCCAGCCACGCTATCATCGACGTTTTCAGCGCACGGAAATCGAGCATCTCCAACGATTGCTCTCCAATTCACCCGAAGAACTGGTACTGGCACTGCTAGAGAAAAGAGTGCCGGGTCGCCTTGCATTGCAGCATCCTCATAGCGGATCGAACAATGAGCGTTCTGAGGTTACTTATCAGCCAGCCTCTCAAACGAATTCAGTTCATCTCAGGAATCCAAAAAGGTCAAGCGATTTTGCACCAGGAACGGGAGTGAAAGCTACCTACGGTTTGTGCTGTTATGGGATGAGCGAGATCGCGCAGCAGTGTAATCTCGTACTTGACGTGACGAAGCATGCTCTAGAGTCGTTATTAACACAGGGGAAGGTGCACAGAATAGGGGATGTCTGGTTTGCACGTTCTATCTGGAACGCCCTGGTTGAGGATGCACTTTATCTAGTGCGGGAGTATCATCGTATATATCCATTACGAGCAGGTATGCCAAAAGAAGAGTGGCGTGTTCGGCTCTCTCTCCCCTCACGGCGGGGAAATGATCTCTTCAACGCTCTATACACCGAGGGATATGTGCAAACAGCCAGAGTTATGAAAGACGGAAGTGAAGAGAGCGCACGTGGGACAAACCTGTTACGCTTGCCTGATTTTGCTCCTGACTTTCCTCCTGCTCTGCAGAAGAGGATTGACAAACTGTTACAGCGTTTTCAGGATCAACCTTTTGCACCCCCAGGCGAGAAAGAAGTTGAGGCAGAAGTTGGCGCTGAAGCACTGCATGCGCTGCTTGAGCAAGGCCGCCTTGTGAAAGTAGGGGATGGACTATTTCTGCCTGAGAGCTATGAGCAAGCGGTCAAAATTCTGGTTGAGTATATGCAACAAAACGGCTCAATGACGGCGGCGCAAGCACGAGACATTTTAGGGACAAGCCGAAAATTTGTTTTGCCTCTGCTTGAGCATATGGATACACGACGTATTACACAACGGCGGGGAGATGTACGTGTGCTTGTAACTCCATGACCTTTAGTAAGTACTATCTTGCATTCAGAAGAGCTTTGCTCGCCACTTCCTTTCTAGTGGATGAGCTCACTAGCCATTTCTTCTCAGTCGGAGGGACGGGAGCTACACGCGCAGAGTTGTTTCTGGCTGGGTAATAAGCAGTACGAAAGTGGTGTTTGTACCGGCTGTCAAGCTTAAGGTAGCGCTGTTTCTGGAAGCATAAGAGGACACGGAGTATCGCTTGCAACAGGTAATAGGCTTGTGCAGAGTCATCTCTGGTTGTGGCTTAATATGCTAATGTTATGACAAACTTTGCACAGAAAGTGAAGAGTATTGTGCCAGATGGAGGCAGAGAACTCCTACTTTTGTAAGGAGTGTTCCATTCTGGTGTAGAATAAGTTACAATAGTGGCGCAATGCGAAGCATGTTCCCCTTCTCATGTTTGAAGAGGAGGGGTCATGAGAGATACAACCGTTTGTCTTGACTGTGCGGAGAGCTATGCAAATTGAAGTTTTGGGTGAGCGATATCAGATACAGGACCCGATAGGTCGCGGTGGAATGGCGACGATTTATCGGGGCCGTGACATGCGCATGGATCGCGTCATTGCCATTAAATTGTTGCGCGAAGTGTATAGTACTGACCCAAAGTTTGTAACGCGCTTTCAACGTGAGGCAAAGGCTGCGTCTTCTTTGCAGCATCCCAATATTGTGCAAGTCTACGACTATGGTCAGTCAGATGGCAATTACTTCATTGTGATGGAGTATATTGAGGGAACGGATCTACGTCGCTACCTGCGTTCTCGTGGTGTCCTGGCAACGGACCGCGCGGTTATTATCGCTCACGATATCGCTCTTGGCCTTGGTGCGGCACATCGTCGGCAGATTGTGCACCGGGATGTCAAGCCACAAAATATTCTGGTGGGACGCGATGGGTCGATCAAATTGACCGATTTTGGTATCGCCAGTGTGTATAAAGATATCAATGATGAGCGTTTAACAACAACAGGCATGACTCTAGGCACTGTACAATACTATGCCCCGGAGCAGGCGCAGGGTGAGATTGTGAATCCGGCCGCCGATGTTTATGCGCTTGGTATCGTGATGTATGAGATGCTTACCGGCCGCACTCCTTTCGACGGCGATACTCCCGTAGCGGTCGCAATGCAACATATCCAGGATGCTCCGATACCGCCAAGTCAGTTAAATCCCAATATTCCTCCCGCTCTTGAAGAGATTATCCTGCGCTGTCTGGAGAAGATACCAGAGATGCGCTACCGAGATGGCACATTACTGGCACGTGCACTTGAAATGTTGGGGGAAGGAGAATTAGAGGGAAGTCTCCCAACGAACATTACGCCAGCAGGTGTGAACACCACCGCCGCCAATGGTCGTACTCCAAGAGCTACTCAGGTACGCAATGCTGGAGCAACCCTTTCGTCACCAAACCAGGGCCTATCACCTTCAGCTTCCGCAATCAGCAATGGTGTAGCTCCTTCTTATAGTCCTGTTGCTGGCGAGAACGGAGTGGGCGCAGGTGTACGTTCTGATCCAGCTTTTGGTGCGCTCTCTGCTGCGCAGGGAATGGCGGCTACGCAAGTGGATCAAGCGCCATCGTACAATTCGCCGTATGATATCAGTGCAGATGAGACGCGTTCTTTTAATCAGGGAGCACTCGTTTCGTCAGGTGCTGCTCTGGGAGGAAAGGAATCACGCGTTGCCAGTCTTATTACTATTCTCATCTTGCTCGCAACCCTGGTGTTACTTGGGGTGAGTATCTACCTGGCAGGTGAATTGGGTTTCTTGCCTATTCCAGGACTACATACCCCTGTAAGTTCTCCGACAGTTACAGCGCAAGTTCAGGTCCCTAATTTTGTTGGTATGGAGTATGCAGAGGCGGCACGTCTGGCGGCGTCAAAACAGCTTAAGATACATGAGAAAGGCAATCAGACGTCTGGGAAAATAAAAAGCCAGAGTCCAGGCAAGGATCAACTTGTGGCACCTCAATCGACGATTACTGTGGAGGTAGAAGGCAAACAGAATAAGAAGGTGCCTGGTGGTCTTGTTGGAGCGAATGCTGCGGATGCCGAGCGTATACTAACGGAGGCTGGAATAGAATTCGATCCGCTGGAGGACCCTGCCGACCTGCGTGATCCTAACAAGGATGCAAATATCGTTACTCGTGTTGATCCGAAAGAGAATGCAGATCTATCAACCGGCCAGAAAGTAACACTCTATATCACAAACTTCAATCAGCAACAACTACCGCCTGTTGATGCTCCTACTGCGCAACCTACTGCATCGGGGCGATCAACAGCGACACCGCAGCCGACAGCAACGCCAACGCGTGCGCCTGCGCCAACACCGCAGCCAACAGCAACTCCACAGCCGACGCCGACACCGACGCCGACCTTGATACCACAACCAACTATCTTTCCAACTGCCTCCGCAACGCCTTCACAAACGCCAACGCCAACGCCTTCTGCGACGCCAACAAAATAGCAATATGCAAATTCTCTGATCGCAATGAGGGGTTTCAGGTGAAAAACTTTCCTGGAACCTCTCTTTATATATGACCCATTCTGGCTAAAAGGCGCGACTATTTCACTCTCTTCGTCATATAATTGTATTGGTATATAGTTGTCGGGTTTGAATATAGTTTTCTTTTGTTTAAATATGCACTGTTGAATTGTATGAGGATCGTTGGGTTGCGCGGGTTGTTTTCTGTGAGGAGTTAGAATCTTATGAAACAAAATCTTCGTCGGCATATTGTATTTCTAGCATTTGCATTGGTATTCATTGCAGGCAGTTTCCTGGGAGGAAGCTTGCTGCTTGGGCATGCGCAGGGGGAACAAAGCATTCTTCTGAACGACCAGGTGGTGCCGCTTATCCAGAAGTCCCAATTGCTCGGACCCACTGATGGAAACCAGACCTTGCAACTCTCTATTGGCTTGCAGTTACGCGATAAGCGTGGTGCTGATACTATGTTACAAGCTGTTTCTGATCCTCAGTCCCCACTTTATAAGCATTATCTCTCTTCACAGGATTTTTCTCGTCGGTTTGCTCGTACCCAGACAGAGATACAGCAAGTTGTTACTTTTCTCAATAGCCAGGGCTTCCAGATAACTTCTACTTCCGATTTGTTGATTGATGCAACTGGAACTGTTGATCAGGCGCAACGAGCGTTTGGAGTGCAGATCAATAACTATAGGTCCAATTCTAACGGGCGTCAGTTCTATGCAAACGCTTCAGCTCCAGGCTTGCCAGAGTCTATTCGCCCATTGGTCATTTCGATTGGTGGGTTGGATAACAGCGTCGCGTATTATCCGCATTACACACTTCGCACCAACCCGCCTTTTGCAAAACAAGATGCGGCTAATGTTCCTCCACCTCTGACACGCCCTGACCTCGTTTCCGCCTATAATATTGCACCGCTCCACAACGCCTCTATTCAAGGGCAAGGTCAGACAATTGCAATCGTGGCATTCGATAGCTATCAAGCAAGCGATATTAACGCCTACTTTAAATCTTATAATCTCAATTCTCCAGCTATTACAAACTACTATGTCGATGGTGTAAATGGAGCTGCAGGTCAAAAAGCATTGGAGACAACGCTGGATATCGAGGTGGCGGGAGCAATTGCTCCACAGGCCTCATTCCTCGTGTATCAAGGTCCCGCAGATACAATGCAGGGAGTCAAAGATACATATAACAGGGTAGTGAGTGATAATAAGGCCTCTATTGTTTCGACAAGTTGGGGGCAGTGTGAAACCAATATGGCGAAAAGCGATTTAGACTTCTTTGATAGCCTCTTTCAGAAAGGGGCACTGCAAGGAATGTCTTTCTTTGCCGCCTCTGGTGATTCAGGTGCGTACGACTGTGGTGATGCAAATCTGGCAGTAGATTCGCCCGCGAGTGATCCCAACGTCACGGGTGTTGGTGCCACTACACTCAAATTGAATGGAAGTGTATACGATAGCGAAGCAGCCTGGTCTGGTCCGAAACAGCCAACTTTGGGGGGTATTAAGGGTGTTGGCAGCGGTGGCGGCCTCAGCACATATTCTCCACCATCTCCTCAACCTGCTCAACCAACATGGCAGAGTGGACCCGGTGTGCAGAACGCCTACAGTAATGGTCACCGCGAGGTGCCAGATGTCTCTGCCTACGGTGATACTGTGCAGGGCTTCAACATTTACTGTACGGCTCAGAATGCGGGTTGTGCCTCAAATGGCTGGAAAGCTGTTGGTGGGACAAGCGTTGCCGCACCGATCTGGGCAGGAAGTCTGGCACTGATTAACCAGTATCTGCAGTCGAATAATAAGACTGCAGTCAGTTCGCTCAATGCAACTCTCTATGGCCTCTTCAAGAATTCTCAGGCCTATCCCCCCTTTCATGATGTGGCTCAAGGAACGAATCTCTATTATCCAGCAACAACCGGATATGATATGGCAAGCGGAATAGGCACACCCAATGTCTATAATATAGCTCGTGATCTGTCTGGCGTAGCTAATGGAAATGGTACAAATAGTGCGAATCCTGGTTCTAATAAACCCGTAGAATTGATTCAAAATGGGGGCTTTGAGAATGGAAACGCTTCCTGGCAGGAATCGTCCGGGCAAGATTTTGAAATTGTCGATCCCACTAATCCCCATACGGGTCAGAACAGTACTTACCTGTGCGGTTATAGCAATTGTAATGATCGTATCTGGCAAAGTATAAATATTCCGGCAAACTACACAACGCTCACGCTCGTTTACTGGTGGTACGGTACAACAAGTGTGACGAGTAGTGCGTGTAGTGATACGTTGACTACTACACTACAAGATTCTACTGGTGCAACTATTCAAGACCAGCAGAAGATTTGTAATGCAGATGTGTCTAGTAGTTGGGTGAAACAGACCTTCGATGTATCCAACGCTCTGAATGCTTATAAAGGGAAGTCTGTAACTCTCCTATTCCATGGAGCTACAGCAAATCAATCATCGACATCAAGTTTTTATGTTGATGACGTCTCCCTGATGGCCTCCTGAGACTCTTTCACGTTCTTGTTTATTCTTGTTAAGAACAAGAAATGGGATCAAAGATGGGGCTGAGAACTGTATGGAAGCGTTCTCAGCCTCATTTCTTTCTGCTCTTTCCATGAAGATGTTTAGGATGTGCATGTTATACTACAAGTGAATAGCATATAGCTATTAAGTCTCTCAAGTGATTGAAAACGGTGAGGGACAAGACCTGTCAATGCTTATTTCGCCAACCAGAATACTCTTGTCCATTGACACTACTTACCTACTATTCAACGGGCGGATCAAAATCTTCTTGCAGGATTACAACACAATGAGGATGGTCAGATCATGATGAAGTTAGAGGGAGCAATCTCGCCGGAGAACACTTTATTTGTCTTGCTGTGCTTCGAGGGGCCAGACGTTTATGCGACGGCAGGGGGCCTGGGAACACGAGTTTCGGAGCTGAGTGAGGCGCTAGCCACATTAGGATATACGACACACCTGATTTTTATCGGCGATCCCTACAAACCCTCAACCGAGCTACGTCTGGAAGGACGCTTGATACTTAAACGCTGGTCTCAATGGGTCAGCAAGTATTACCCTACTGGTGTCTATGATGGTGAGGAAGAAAAGCTCTATGACTATAACGAGAGCGTCCCCTACCATATTTTTAGTGAGATTGTGCGTCCAGCAGCCACAGAGGGCAAGACGGTGGTGATTCTGGGCGAGGACTGGCATACTGCTGAAGTGATGAGCCGTACCTCCGATCTCTTGCACTGGTTTGGTGTACGCCAGAAAGTATTGATGCTGTGGAATCTCAATAGCCTGATGTCTCTTCATCGTGTAAACTGGGGTCGCCTCAATTTTGTGACAACCCTTTGTACGGTCAGTAAGTATATGAAGCATAAGATGTGGGAGCTACATGTAAATCCTCTGGTTATTCCAAATGGTATTCCCGCGCGTCATCTGGAGCCAGTTGAAAGCCGAGCGGTCGAGCGCCTGCGTGCTATTACACGTCGAGGGAACCCTGAACGTCTCTTCCTCTTCAAAATTGGTCGCTTTGACCCGGATAAGCGTTGGATTATGGCGGTAGAAGCAGTCGCGCGTCTCAAGGAGAGTGGGTATCCGGTAACGCTTTTTGTACGCGGGGGGATCGAGCCGCACGGAGCTGACGTATTTCGGCATGCATACGCACGCGGGCTGCGTATACAGGATGTGGTTGCCCAGCGCCCTGATATGGAGCAGTGTCTCGAAGCGATTGAAAAAGCGCCTGATGCTGATGTGTATAACCTGCGCTTCTTCTTACCTGAAGATTTTGTGCGTACTGCCTACGCTGCGGCTGATGCAACTCTAGCAAATAGTGGACATGAACCATTTGGTCTGGTTGCGCTCGAAGTGATGGCTGCACAGGGGATCGCAGTGACAGGCTCAACGGGCGAAGACTACGCGATCTCGTTTGAGAACGCGATCGTCACCGAGACGGATGATCCCGATGAGATTGTTGGCTATTTGCTCTACCTGCGTCGTCATCCTGAAGAGCAAGAGCGCATTCGCCGTAACAGCCAGATTACTGCTCGCCAGTTCCTATGGAGTCGTGTGATAGAGAACTTGATTGGCAAGTTGGAGTTTCTGGCGCGCAAGCAAAATATCATCTTTCCACCCCCCTCTACTGCTCACAATGCCGACAGTGTTGCACGCGCAGAAATTCCGGCCCATGTGGGAAGCAATAGCAGTACACAGTAGTAGTCTTTGACGGAGAACTCCAGGTATGGTTTCTGATCTTGCTATCTATACCGTGGTCCACCAACCGCGTCGTCTTAAATTGCCTGCGCAACCTATTCCACATGGTGCTTCGGTTGAAGATATTACGCGTTGTCTCTTTGATGAGCGTATGAACGAGCGCTACTTTCGTAAGGTTGCACAGTATAGTTACTATCCTGCCGCGCAGATGTTTCTTGACCTGGTGCGTCAGGGCATGAAACTCTCTATTGGTTTCTCTCTTTCATTTATTCGCCAGGCGCAACAATGGGATCCAGTGCTGCTTGATCTCTTTCGCGAGCTAGTGGCGCATGAACACGTTGAATTAATTGGCGTTGAGCCGTATCACAGCTTTCTCTTTCTGCTTGATCTACCGACCTTTATAAGTCGTATGCAGATGATGGCCCAGGAACTCACTACGCTCTTTGGCAAACGTCCCGTTGTGACTGATACAACTGAAATGTGTATGTCTGCAACAATCTATAATGCGCTCCATGCGGCGGGTTTCTCAGGCGCACTGATGGATGGGCGACCATGGGTAATGGGGTGGCGCGAGAGTACACATCTGTACTCTTATGGAGATGAGTCTGCGTATGCACTGCCTATTGCTGGCAAGAAAGTTGCCCAGCAAGCGTCCAGAGAGGGTGAGAGAGGGGATACAAGTCCATACCTGCTCACGCGTCACCTGGAACTCAGTGATGACGTGGGTTATCGCTTCTCAAATCGTAGTTGGGCGGGTTATCCACTCTACGCTGATGCTTACGCAAATTGGATTGCACATACCTGGGGAGATCTTCTGCTGCTTGGCTGGGATTTCGAGACCTTTGGCGAGCATCATAATCGTGATAGTGGTATTTTTGATTTTATGCGCGCCCTGCCTGGAGAGTTGCAGCAGCGTGGAGTCACTACCTGTACCGCGAGCGAGCTGATAGAGCGTCACAGGGCTACCAGTTCTTATTTGCCGCTACCTATTTACCCCACGACCTGGGCAGGGAGCGGCGGAATGGAATTTTTCCTTGGCAACGAGGCGCAACGTGTGATCTTACAACTTATGGGTGATGTCTATAACATGGCCCGGCTCACTGAACACCCCGATCTGGTTGATCTGGCTGTCTGGCTTACACAATCTGATAATTTGCACTTGATTCAATGGTATGGCCGGAGTGGGCCAGAAGCAGAAGTTTCAGCGTACTTTACTCCTTCTGAATGGTGGTCGCTTGGTCCCAATAGAGTCATTTATGAGCAGCAGCAAGTATATAAAAACGCACTGCGAGCAATGGAGCCATATCTTCCAGCTCGCTTTCAGCAACGGCTTCAGCGCAATTCTCCTGTAGCCGAGGCGAAGCACGAACCTGAACTAGTGCTCAGTTCGAGAGCATATCACCGTTAATCTTCCTCTCAAAATGAAATGCCTGATCCAGAAAGAAGATCGGGCATCATTTTTTGTGAGAAAAGAGTTGCTCTCCTGGTTTATTTGAGCATGAAAGCTTCTGGTTAAGATTGTCTTTTTTTCCATTACTTTTCACCCAGGCATTCAGACAGAAAATTGACGAATGGGCCTAATTTGGGTAGACTCAAAATGAGAACACACGATGTAGTAGTACAAAATATTGCGGCGAGGTAGATTCATGTCACAATTTCACTCTCTTCGGTCTTTTTCTTCCGAGAAGGCAGATGGGTCAAGAGCGCAGATGGGGGAGAAGGCTGTGCTTACGGAAGAAGCCGTAGAGCAGAGAAGTATGTTGCAGCATATGCCGGTTACTTCTGCGCTACAGGATGTGCAATGGCGAGATATCTATAACAACACAGATGCTCTTTCTCCCTATCCAACGCCACTGGACTATATACCGGGACAAACGAGTTCGTTGCATAAAGCAGTCTCTCTACGCACCACAACTCCACCAGGGAGCATGATCAACACTGTACAGCATCCTACAACCGCTACAAATCCACTCTCTCTTGTAACTGCGTTAGAGTTGACGCTTACACCACGCTCCTCACGTGCCCCCCTGGTTATTCCCGCCGATAAGAAGCGCGCACCACGTGTGAGGGACACAGAGGGATTGCGCCTCTCACAGCGCCGAACGTCATCACGTCTCCGATTAGGGGTTGTCCTGGGCGTACTTGCTGGCTTCTTTCTCTTCTCTCTCTTTTCATTGCATACGCTTGCTGATGGAAGCACAGGTATTGCTCCGGTTGATAATGCTATTCATTGGGTACAGATGCAGCAGCAAAATCTAAACATCGCTGCTATGCGCAACCCCGTAGAGAAAAATAACCCTGCTGTAGCGGATGCACCAGCGAATTCTGGTCAACCTGTAGCACCAGTACCAACTGGTGACTACATCAGTATTGCGCGCCAGGCTGCGACAGCAAACGGTATTCCCCCTGATCTTTACGTTCGTCAGATTAATGCCGAGAGCGGTTTCAATCCCAATGCGGCTTCGCCCGCAGGCGCTGTTGGCATTGCACAGTTTCTTCCCAGCACCGCAGCTGGTCTTGGCTTCAATCCTTACGATCCTGTTGCTTCTTTATATGGCGGCGCTCGTTATATGGCGGATCTGTACAGGTACTTTAATGGCGATTACGCGAAAGCACTCGCTGGCTATAATGCAGGTGCAGGCGCTGTTGATGCAGCAGTGCGTCAAGGTGGTACGAACTGGCTCGCCTTTACACCTTACGAGACGCAGAATTATGTTCGTAAAATTATGGGCTGATAGCTCAAGCTTCTACAGTCTGATACGTTAGCTGCTGTGAAGGAAAAAAGTGCTGCTTGATGGTAAAGTACATCGAGTAACACTTTTTTTATGTTAAGACCGAATGTTGAAGGCTTTATCCACTAATGCTCTTTCACAAATTCTCTCGAAATTGTAGGCGTACTACTACTATTTTGTATGCCTACTGGAAGGTTGCTAACAAATGTGTCGGCTCCTTCAAACCGATAAATTCTATCTCAATTATGGCTAAGCATGTTTAAAGTGTCGTTAAGAATGTGTAAAACAATACTTTTAGGTAATTTGTGGTTTCAAATAAGAGAAGCATTCCCTATAGCACTCCTTTTTTAGAACCAGCTTCTGTGTTGGTGGAGAAGATGGGAACTTTCTCGGAACCGGGAACGTCTTGATGGGGATAGAATATTCAGCCTATAAAGAAAGATTGAAGCAAAAGGAGTGTTGCTATGCGTCTAATAGTGAATGTACAACGATTGGGAAGCTATCTGGTGCTTGCTATCGTGATCACAATATTCGCAGCCTGTGGAACTAATAGTACAACTACAACCGGAGGTAACACAACTACTAGCGTCGGTGCTTCCACAACCGCTACCGCAACTACAATACCCAGCGCGGGTTCTACCACAACTGCTACCCCAAGCGTAACGCCAACAAAGACCAGTAACCCTGGAATGGCAAATGTGAATGGCTGTCCGAATAGTACTGTGGTTAATGCAGTGCCTGCAAGGGCGAATGTTACTGTAACTCCGAAGGATATCAATTCAACTATCAATGCACATGTCGGTGACATTATTGAGATTCGTCTCCCCTTTGAACAGAAGTGGGATGGTCCAATGGATTCAGTCAGCGGGTTGGAAATTCAGAAGCCGGCTGGCTATCCCTGGCAGCAAAACTGTATCTGGCAGTTTGCCGCGAAAGCTGCTGGTACGGTACAACTTCCCTTCGAGGGACGGGCTCTCTGTGAGAAGGGCAAGATGTGCGCAATGTACATCATAAATCAAACATTTAACATTGATGTGAAATCCTGATTGCACACATTACTCTCGCTATTCGTCTTAAAAAGGTCATTCCCCTGCGCTGATCATGTGCAGAAGTGGAGAGCAGGAGAACGACCTTTTTTGTATCCTCTTCTATCTGTTTTGAATTGTGCTTCTACAGGCTATAATGATAACGAACATATTTCCATTACTAAGAGGGGGCAAAGGATTTTTTATGACAACTCCTGAGAATCCTGGCAACGTTGCCAGTCATCCGTCGAGGGCGTATCGTGCGCGCATTGGGTTTGTCGCTGATTCTCCCAACTTTCCAGCGGCATGGCGTGAAGTTGTGGAGAAGGTCAAGCTTGCTGACGAGTTAGGTTTCGCCTCCGTCTGGCTGGGCGAATCCTGGGGCTATGAACTTTTTACCTCAATGGCCGATCTTGTACGTGAGACGAAGCATATAAACATTGGGGCCGGTATCGCTAATGTTTATTCACGTACACCTGCAGTCCTGGCAAGCAGTGCCGCAACACTGGACGAGCGCTCTGGTGGACGAGTTATACTGGGGCTGGGGCCTTCGGGGGCGGATGTCATCGAGCATTGGCATGGTGTCCCATTTGAGAAGCCGTTGCAACGGACACGTGAGTACGTCGATATCATTCGGATGATTTTGCGCGGTGACAAGCTCGTCTACTCTGGGAAGTTCTTCTCGCTTGAGCGTGGCTTTAAACTGCGCTTCAAGCCCTTGCGAGCGGATTTACCTATCTATATTGCTGCGATGGGTCCGAAGAACGTGATGCAGACTGGTGAAATAGCTGATGGCATTCTCCCTGTCTATTGGCCGGCAACTCATTGGGGCGATTTACGAACACAACTGGATAAAGGGGCAGCGCAGGCGCAACGCCCGGCTCATAGTGCCAGTATTGCCCCATACATCACAAGCGTTTTCTTGTCAGAAGACGCAAGCGAACAGGAACGACAGGCGGCCCGGCTCAAAGCCGCAGCTCCTCTGGCCTACTACATCGGTAAAATGGGTGTGTATTACGCAGAGATGTTGACTCGTAACGGTTTTGGCGAGGATGTGCAGGCGGTGCAGGCTGGTTGGGAACACGGTATGAAGTCAGCGATAGAAGCCGTCAGTTCACGTATGCTTGATGCAACCTCGCTGATTGGGACGCCTCAGGAAGTGGTTGCGCAGCTCGACTCCTGGGCTGCTGCAGGAGTCGATGAACCGTTGCTCTCACTTCTAGAAGGCTCGATTGACCAGGCTGCGGCTCAACTCTCGGCATTCAGGGCCGCGCTGGATGCTTGATCACGTCCATCCATCTCGTGTAGCCTGTTGCGTCGGGCAAAGTCGTCGGCGTGAGCGAGGCGTTTCCTGATTGAAGGGTGTGAGTATAAGATAAACTCAACGAGCGGTGAAGGCGCGATCTCTGCGAGATTCTGATTCGCAAGTCGCGTCATCGCACTCTTGAAGGCTGAAATTTTCCGAGTGGACTGCAAGGCATATTCATCGGCCTGGTATTCGATGCTGCGGCTGAAGCCATTGCCCAACGGCATAACAACAATGCTGAAGATGCCAACGAGCAGGAAGAAGAAAGGCAAGGATGCCGGGTCTGTGAGACTGTGATAGAGGTGCTGTATGTTGATGGCCCAGTGCAGGAGCAAGCTTGCCAGATAGAGTCCACTCAGTATCAGGAGGGACTGGCTGAGAATGAGCTTCCAGATATCGACATGGACATGATGACCCAACTCATGTGCTAGCACTACCTCAATCTCGTCCGGTGTATAGCGGTCTACCATAGTATCGCCCAACACAACGCGGCGTGTGTTGCCCAGGCCCATTAATGCTGCGTTTGCCATCGTCGTCTTGTTGCTCATCTTCATCACAAAGACCCCACGAATCTTTGTCTTTGCACCTGCTGCAAGGGCAAGCAGGCGTTGTTTGAGTTCTCCTTCTGGCAGAGGCGTAAATTTGTAGAAGAGCGGGAAGAGCAGAACAGGGGCTAGATTTGCCATCACTACTGAGAAGAAGAGGATGATTAGCCCGGCCTCCAGCCACCAGAGTTGTGGCTGAAACGCGAGCAGGGCGTAGACCAGCGAGATAAAAATGCTTTCCAGCACAAGGCTGAGTACAAAGGAAACCGCTGTATCCTTCAACCAGCCACGCAAACTCAGTACGGAGAGTCCGTAGCGCCATGGCAGCACAAAGCCACTATAGTAAGCAACCGGTAGCGTCAGCAGTTCATATATGACCATTGCGATCAGAAAGTAAACGAGAATCTGCAAAGGGAAGTAGCCCGCAAATGGTTGCCAGGCGAGCAATGACGCTCCGGCGAGGAGGTTGCGCAGCAGGATATTTATGCCTGTTGTCAGGAAGAGCAGCAAGACGATTACGCCGATCCCCATACTAAGCAAACTCAGTCGCAGTTTGAGCCGATGATAAGAGCGCGCCTTCTCTTGACGTGCTTCATTGATTTCATGGATAAGCGCTTGAGCGTCCAGGTCCATAGTCGTATACTCCCATTACGAAATAGCTTCGGTACTGAGTAATATTGTATCACTTCAACAGCATATTACGGCTTTATCCTCTTCCAAACAGCGTGTGAAATCCGGTCTATTGACGTGAGGCAAGGTTATTCAGCAACAAAGGCAAGATCACAACTCAAAGCTTTCGCCAGGTGGAGAAGTTGGG
>DAOUDD010000233.1:0-6072 GCA_034431765.1 Ktedonobacteraceae bacterium
GGAGGATTGAACCTGCTCAACGCGGCAGTGATGACGCTGCGCTATGGCCTGCGCGTGCTCGTCTTTGACCGTTTCACCGTTGGAGCTGTGCACCGCGAATGGAACATCTCGCGCGAAGAGCTGCAAGAGCTGCTCGACGTTGGCCTGCTCACACCCGACGAGCTAGAAACAATCATCCAGCGCGAGTATGCTGATGGGCTGGTACGTTTTGCTCCCGAACATATCTCCGTTCCTCCAGCCGAGCTGCATCTGAAAGACGTATTGAACATCGCCGTCGATGCCGACAAGCTGACTGCTCTGTGTATGCAGAAGATTCAAAACGCGCACCCACACGACGGTAAAGAGAATAAAATCCTGCACAATATCACCTTTCAGCACTGTACCGTTGCCCCTGATAGAGTAATCGTTGAGGTCGTACAGGCTGATGGCGACTTACAGCGCTATGGCGCACGTCTGTTGATAGACGGGATGGGTTCGACCTCGCCCATCGCCTGCCAGTTGAATTGTGGTCGGCCCTTCTCGCTCGTTTGTCCCACTGTCGGCACAGTTGCACGTGGCTACAAGCGCGGCTCGACCCCCGATGCTATTGATAACGCGTTAGGCGAGGTGCTGGTCTCGACAGAGGACGCACGCAAGGGGCGACAATTAATATGGGAGACCTTTCCAGGGAAAGAGGATCAGGTTGCTATCTACCTCTTCTACTATGCAGAGAGCGGGGATAAGGTCGATCTGCTGGAGCTTTTCGACGACTTTTTTGCCCTCTTGCCCTCCTATAAAGACACAAGCACGGTGGAGATTCTCAAGCCGGTCTACGGCTTCATTCCGGCAGGCTATAACGTCGCCCTGCCCTGGCAACAGACGCAAAAGGTGCTCGCTTATGACCGCGTGCTCTCCCTGGGCGATGCAGCCGCTTTTCAATCGCCGCTCACCTTCTGCGGCTTCGGCTCATATGTACGTAACCTGCGCCGCATCACCACACTCTTGCAGCAGGCGTTGCGTAGCGACTGCTTGTGTGCCTCAGACCTCAACCATATCCGCGCCTCTGAAGCCGTGCCAGCTGTGGCACGCGCCTTTAGCAAGTTTATGATTGCTAAAGCCGACGGGCGCGAGGCAAGCTGGCAGGTCAATGAGACGCTGAACGTCTTCTGCCGTGTCCTGCAAGATCTCGGGCCGCGCGTCACCAACGACTTCTTCAAAGATCGTGTTGGCTGGCTCGACTACACCCGGATCGTCCTCGCAACGCCGCGCTACTACCCACGTATCTACCGGCTCGCCCTGCAAACGCTCTCCCCCGCCGAACTCCTCGGCTGGATCATCGCCTGGTTGCAGCTTGGTGGGCAATCCGCCCAGTACACCCTCTATCGTGCCATGCGTCCCATCGTTCGCTCACTTCCAGCTCGTCTCCTCAGTATCCTATTAAGCCAGGGTGCTCCTCGCCTCCACCTCCGCCTGCACGCCTGGAGTGAAGCAATGGAGCAAGTTGGTAGGAACAAAGAGTATTTCGCACAAAAGAATAGAAAAGAAACCTTTCGGTGTGTAAATAGAGGAAGTTGGGTAGGAAGTTTATGGAATGCACGGTAGTACACAAGGGTACTATAGAGCTACCCAATGTTTTCCTCTACCTCTCACAAAAATAGCTTATGCTATACTAGCGTTATACATTTTCAACCATTATCAGGAGGTATCTCCATGAATCATCAAGTTATTCTCAGCTCAATGATCAAGAATTCACAGCACTGAAAGCAGAAGCTGAGAGAAGTGGGAAGCAGATCGAAACTCTTCTGCGCGAAATTATGAGACAGATTATACACGTGGAACCAGCAAAAAAGGCATTAACAGGTCGTGAGTTCCTAGAACAGCTTGATGCTGAGGATGAGGTTTTTAATCTGCCAAAGCCACGTTTTTTAACGTAGGAGGAGAAAGAAGAGAGAGAAAGGTTAGGAAAGCTCTTTGTCGAAGGTAAACCTCTTTCTGAAATAGTTATTGAAGAGAGGGGACCATATTAAATAGATGCAACCCTGCCCCTACTTTCGTACGTATATTCGATAGCAGCCACAGAATTGGAAGAGAAGTGCATGGTTATGGAGGTCTACGAGCAAAGTGTACCCGGAAGGTGCATTTCTCTCTTCATTGATATATAATAGGGAAGTTACCATTGGTGGCCCATAGGCCTCCCCTTATTTGTCTCGTGGGAGAGCATGCACATTCAAAGGCCGAGAAAGCAGGGTAATTCATGGATAAGCAGCCAGGGAGAACAGACCGGCTCCAAAATAATAATGATAGACAGCAGCCAAATCCATTGGGCAGGCAGAATGGGCAATCATCGTCACGGCAATCAGGGCCGGGAAATTTAAGCAAATGGCTCATTCTCATCGTTGGCTTGATGTTCATCTTCTACATCTATAGCTACTTCAACTCGACCTTGAATAATGGCTCATCGTCGCGTACAGAACTGAGCTACTCCGACTTCTATAGTCAAGTTGAGCAGAAGCATGTCGCGACCGCAGCCTTTATTGGTGCCTCAGATATCACGGGTGATTTGAACAAGGACATTAATGGGCATAAACAGTATCATGTGTACCAGTTGCCCTATCCTGATTCGCAATTGCCGCAGCTTTTGCTGAATAGTGGCGCACGTGTGACGACGCAGTCGCCACCGGATAACTCGTTCTGGATTAACGTTCTTGCAAGCATTGTGCCGTTGCTCTTTATCGTGGGCATGTTTCTCTTCTTTACACGGAGAGGATCACAAGGGCAACAGGGCATATTCAGCTTTGGGAAGAGCCGTGCCAAGCTCATTCTTGAGGATCGACCCAGCACGACGTTTGCTGATGTTGCGGGTGTGGACGAGTCGAAATACGAGCTGGAAGAAGTGGTTGACTTTCTCAAGACTCCACAGAAGTTCCAGCGGCTCGGCGGTAAGATTCCACGCGGTGTACTGCTGGTAGGACCTCCGGGAACTGGTAAGACGCTGCTGGCACGAGCGGTTGCTGGTGAGGCTGGTGTCCCCTTCTTCTCGATGAGTGGTTCTGAGTTCGTCGAAGTGCTGGTAGGTGTGGGTGCAAGCCGCGTGCGCGATCTCTTCGAGCAGGCCAAGAAAGCCTCGCCCAGTATCATCTTTATCGACGAAATTGATGCCGTTGGTCGCCAGCGAGGAGCCAGTATCAATACAAATGAAGAGCGAGAACAGACGCTTAACCAGCTCCTCGTCGAGATGGATGGCTTTGATGCGCGGCAGGCGGTAGTCGTGATTGCCGCAACGAACCGTCCTGATGGGCTTGACCAGGCGCTGCTGCGTCCAGGTCGCTTTGACCGTCGTGTCACCGTTGATCGTCCCGACTGGAATGGTCGGTTGGCAATTCTGAAGATTCACACGCGCAAAGTGCCACTGGATAAAGACGTAGACCTTGTTAGCATCTCCCGTGCAACTACTGGAATGGTCGGTGCAGACCTGGCAAATCTGGTCAATGAGGCGGCCCTGCTGGCAGCACGGCGCAATCTGGACTACGTGAACCAGCGCAGCTTCGACGAGGCGCTTGACAAGATCTTGCTTGGTGCCGAGCGGCCACTGGTGATGAGCGAAGAAGATCTCAATATCACCGCCTATCACGAAGGTGGTCATGCTCTGACTGGTCTGCTATTAGAAGGGACCGATCCTGTCACCAAGGTCACGATTGTCCCACGTGGGCAGGCGCTCGGCGTTACCATGTACACCCCGCTAGACGACCGGTATAACTACTCGAAAGAGTATCTGCTCACACGCATCGTTACTGCCCTGGGTGGACGAGCCGCTGAGAAAGTTGTCTTTGATAGTGTGACGACAGGTGCGGAGAGCGATCTGCAACGCGTGACCCAGATTGCGCGGCAGATGGTGATGCGTTGGGGCATGAGTGAGCGCATCGGCACGATTTCTTATAGTACACGTGAAAGTCCCTTCGCAGGGGGTGGTGATACCGGTAGTCCAACTGACTTTAGCGAGGAGACGGCAGAAGTTATCGACGAAGAGGTACAGCGTATTGTCCGTGCCAGCTATGATGAGGCTGTGAACCTGTTGACGACCTATCGCCCGACGCTTGACCGCATCGCGCAAGTGCTGCGCCGCCAGGAGACGATAGATGCGAAACTGCTCCACGCCATTATGGAAGAGACAGGTGCGCCGATCGCTTCCTCACAGCGCCAGGTCACGCCGCAGACGCAGGCTACTGGTGTAGTCGCGCCACCACCTCCCGTAACGGAGCCTGTAACTCCACCTGAAATACAATAAGCAAGCAGATGTTAGGACGTTGGTGGGTATGGGAGCAGGACAACCACGCTCCCATACCTACCAACGTAAGCACCAAGGGTCATCAATCATGCCGCCCGACGAAACGGACGCGATGCAATCAGGTCCCTACGAAGATGCTGAGGCGCGAAAAGCCCGATATACATGTAAGTTGCGCGTCCATTTCTCGAAGAGCTATTCCTTACGTTGATGCGTATAGGAATGCGCTTATTTTATTCGGTCGTATTGTCAAAAAACGTACGCATCTCTGGATATTCTTCCATTATCTTGTCGAGCATTGTAGGTGTTAATGACATGAATGTGCCAGAGCCTTCGGCCAGGATCTCATCCTCATCCTCGGCAAGGGTAAGTTGGCCGTTTGCTGTTACTATGCGCTCACGCTGCGTCTCCAGACGTGCACGGACACGAAGGAGCGGGCCGTAGGGAACGTAGCGGCGATAGCGAACATTCAGACGGCCTGTGAGGGTCCAGGTTGGCTTGCTTGTCAGCATCGACGTACGGTTGAGGGCCTCATCAAGCACTGCCGCAATAATGCCACCGTGAATAACCCCAGGAAAGCCCTGATGCTCCTCGCGCGGGCGAAAATCCGAGACAATCGAGTCCTCTTCCAGGCGAAATACCATCTGCAAGCCACAAGGATTCTGCTGGCCACACACAAAACAGCGTTGGTAATCCGTCGTATCGTTCAACTCCATAGTTTTTTCCTATTATTGATGAAATTTTAACTTATCAATGATTTTGTCAACTACTTTTCTCTCTGCTCTGAAGGCAAGACCGACCAGATTCAGATGCTCACGTTCGACGTTCCGAACAGCTTCACGGTTGGCGGCATCGTGTGTAGTCGAAAACATCTCTTCTGTATAAAGTGCAGGTTGTACCCCTCGTGTGGAAGCGCGTTCAAGGACGCGTGCTAATGCTACACGATCAGCGCCATAAATTAGCATGGGCTGGCCGATGAGTCGCAGGTATGCGTTCCCAGATGCGTCCTCGTATGGTTCGCCAATACTGTCGGGATAGGAAGCGGCGATTCCACTTGCCAGGAAGGCTGCAACATTCATTTTTTGCCATTGTGCCAGATCATCGCGAATGACCAGCGCGATTTTTGTATCAAAGATCATAACAATAATCCTTCTATTGACTGTTCCATTTAGCAAGAGCGGTCAGTAAGTGATGCAAGAGCTTTCTCTCTTGAGAGGAGAATTGGCCGAGAAAATCCTGATTCATCTTGTCCATTTCGTGATCAAGCGGAGCCTGTAGGTCTCGCCCACGAGAGGTAAGGGTAACTATATTCACGCGGCGATCAGTTTCGTGGGCCTTGCGCTCGACCAGACCTGTATGTTCCAGGCGATCAAGCAAGCCAGTCATTGTGGCGCTATCGAGCAGCAGGCGCTCACCGAGTTCAGCTCCGCTTTGATTGTTGCGTTCCCAGAGGACCTTAAGCAGTGCGTATTGCACCGGGGTGACACCGTAGGGGGCTAGCCGTTGCTTGGCAGACTGTGTGACCCGCTGATAGGCCTTTCCAAGGTAGAAGCTTAAACAATCCTCAATGCGATCCATATAGACCTCCTGTTGAGAGGAACGTTCTTGTAAATTATCTCTGATTTCAAGAATAACATAGACAGAATACTTATACAATAGTTACTTGTATGCAACAGAGTTTCCTCTTCTAAATAAACTGATTCGTTTTTGAAAAAGGAGAGAGGTTCCACTCCAACAGACAAAAAATATCAAAAGGAGAGTACCCTTGTAGAATCTAAAAACCTCACAACAAGGATGGCCCTCTTATGGAT
>DAOUDD010000234.1:0-35257 GCA_034431765.1 Ktedonobacteraceae bacterium
GAAGAGCTTAACTTCCGTGTTCGGGATGGGAACGGGTGTACCCTCTTCGCTAAGATCACCGGTTCGCCTGCATCTACAAGCGGCTCGTTTGACAGGGCTTATATTAGCACGATTTGCCAGGCTTGTCAACACTTTTTCTGCCGCGTTTTTCGATTTTGTTAAAAAGTCAGGATGAGTTAGGAATCAATTGAAGACTCCGAGTTCGCCCTGCGCAAACCTCCAGCTCGACAGGCATCAAGTAACGTGTCAAGTTGCTTACTTCTTGATTCACGAGCATTTCTGCCACTATTCTTCACCGCAGTAACGGCTGCTTCATTAGATATTCCATGCGCGTATACTAACCATGCTGCAAGCACATGTCCTGTACGACCCATACCGGCAGAACAGTGTATAACCGTTTTCTCCTGCCGCTGCCTTGCCTCCACCAGAAAAGGAAAAATCTGCTCTATCAATTGACTCTTTTCCGCTAAATGAAAGTCTTCAATTGGCATCCAGCGCACGTTGTGCTCTCCAAAACTCTGAACATACGTATCAAGGAGATTATCGTAGGCGGCTAATTGGCGAGGAGGTAGTAAACAGATAACGCGAACAATACCTTGCGCTTTCATGAAGGTAATCCAGTGATCAACAAGCAGTGGTGATATGCGAGTAAGAGGAAATCCCGGACGACGGGCACCGAAAACAAAAGCTTCTTGTTCAGCAGCAGCACTAAAACCATGTTCCGGCCTCGTTGTCTACTTAATCACATGTAAGCCGGGTACTTTCATATGAAAACACTTTCATCGTGCTATAAAGGACGTTACACTGCACAAATAGAGAGAGGCAAGAATTTCACTTGCCTCTTAATAATAAGCGTAAAAGCGTTAGTACTGCAACGAGTGGGGAGCCTCATCTGAGACACCTACTTTGCTCTCGGTTGTCTGTGAAGGATATGTGTTGCCTGCTAGCAAATTTTGAAGTGGCAGGAAGAGTGGACTCGGTAGGGCGTCCCAGGTAAACCAGTTTACTTCCGACAACTCATCGGGGGCAGCTACATGCGCTTCTCCTGCCGTATAACGAGCCTCCATCCAGACCGTGATAAAATGTTTCTGCTCCTGCTCAAAGATATCATTCGTGATAACGCGAAACTTCACATCATCAATGCTCACTCCTGTCTCTTCCTGTGTCTCGCGTATGGCACATTGCTCAAATGTCTCGCCGTAGTTCATGTAGCCGCCCGGTGGTGCCCAAGTCCCCGCCCCATGCGAATGCTGGCGCTTCACGAGTAACACACGGTCACCCTTTTTGACGAGCACAGCGATACCTGGCATCGGCTCTGGCTGTCCTTGTTCTGCCATAAAACCCTCCTTTTATGCTCACCATAGTCTCTCCTACAAGTACGAATGGGCATTGTCAAACGATGCAAGGCGTGAATTGTAGGAAAGGGGAGAAATTTGCTCTCTCTCCCTATTGCATTCACTCACAAAATACGCTACAATACGAGGCATCAAACGACACGGGTCGGCGTAACTCAGCTGGTAGAGTACCGCACTTTTAATGCGAGAGTCGGGGGTTCGAGTCCCCCCGCCGACACCATACTTCCCCTTCCTATCTTTTGTATCTATTTTACCCTTTGCATCTATGCCGGGAATCCTTTTGTCTTCAAGCAGCCCTGTTTTACTTTATACGATCTTAATGAAGGGCGAGGAAAACTTGATTGACTCAAGCTTTCAACAAGAGTACAATTGATTGCATAGAGTATTTAAGCTCCACTACGTCTCATAGGAGGAGAAACTCTTCGGTACTGAAGTGGAATTGGTATGTGAGGAAGTGTATCTTGGAACTCATCTTGAATCGTATAAGAATACGTGGGCGTGTGGTCCCTACCACTAGCAATCAGATCTTCCCAATTCTATAGAGTTGTGAAAATGCCTTGTCCGTGACGAGTGAACGTGATACACTACTTGCGGTACTTCAGCAGAGACGCTATTCCGTCGCTCAGCATTTCATATAGTATGAACAGGAGCGCGTAATGGCGAAAACAGGAGGCGGTGTCGATGGGCAACGAAGCCTGGTCAATGGCACTGAGAGCATGTGACGAAACGTATACTGGTTGTCGATGATAGAAATGAACTTCTACACCTGATGCGCCGTGTGCTAGAAGATGAGCAATATCAGGTTTCAATTCTTCAGGAAGGGAAAGATGCTTTTCACACGTGTAAAAGCATGCTTCCTGATCTGCTTATCCTCGACTTAAAGCTAGGCGATATGTCTGGGCAAGAGATCCTGCAGCAGCTTAAAAGTGATGGTGCCACCGCAGATATTCCTGTCATTATTTACACTGCTGCGGTACTCGAAGCGGATGAGGTATTCCGGGCGATTGAAAGTCGTCCTCAGTTTTATACAGGGGTACGTTTGTTACGTAAACCCTTTGAATTAACTACGCTACTCGATAACGTTGAAGAACTTTTGGAGCAACGGGCACTTTGAGCAATTTCCGAGTGTAGACGGAGAATTGGTTGTACCTGTGAAGAAGGTCTTATCTAGAGATTTCTTCGCAAAAGTAAATAGATATGTACAATGGAGGATGTTTTATGAAGTTTGTCGTTGGATTACTTGTCGGTCTCGGACTAGGGGTTCTGCTTGGCTTACTGGTTGCTCCCCAATCTGGTGAAGCGACTCGTGCCCAGTTGGGCGAACAGGGTGTTTTACTGCGTCGGGGTGCTTTTAACGATGAGGTGCGTGCACGCGCACAGGAGGCCCTCGCACAGGGACGTAGTCTCTATAACCAGACAAAGAATGAGCTCTCTGGCCGCTACAATCGTGCGAAGCAGGGCAATCTCTAATAGTCTGTCCATCAACGCCTGGTACACGTTTTCTCCTCGCCGCTTCGGCGGCAGGGAGAGGGAACGAGAGACTGTGTTTTCTCCGCCTATATGTTTGCTATCTTGCTCTCTTTTAATGAAAACCAGGCCAGTTCTGTCGTCGCTCCCATTCAAGACTATCCACACCATCACGACTATCAACGCCCCAACGTTCGGCAGCCAGACCGAGCAAAATCATGAGCATCATGAGTCCTCCCAGACAAAATAGTTCCATATTGTGCCTCCATTATGCACATCACTGAAAACAAAATGTGCTCGAATTTACGCACATAGCAGTGCAGTACAGGTCTGCCTCTTCTAGTTTGGAAGTATCCTATTAAGGAAGTGTACCCTAAACGAATAGTGCGTACTCCAACCAATATAACATGTTTTGTCTCCATTTGGCTCTTCTGAAATTATTGATTTCCATGTTACAGTTATGATGTTGCATATTTTGCACCACATCTTGCTATTTATGGGTTACAATATCAGTAAAGCGTTCATGTAGACAAAAGGAGAGGCTTGTGCACACAACAGATCTATTACTAGAGCATACAGCGCGTCCACCGCTATCATTCTGGGCAATTGGAGATTTACATTATCGTGCTATTCCAGCATGGAATGATTTCCACACTCAACGTATGGCAGCGCTCTTTGCGGATTTGCATACCCTCTGGCAACAAGAGGGGAGACCTGCTTTTTGTGCCGTGCCAGGTGATTTGATAGAGACAGGTGAATTGGCGAACTATCAGCTCGTCAAAGAGACGCTGAACAGACAGCTCTCAGGCATACCTTTCTATCCGGGTATCGGTAATCATGAATACTACACACCCTATGAAGAGAGTGGTAAGCAGTTGGAAGAGCGCTTCACGGAACAATGGAGCCAACTGGTGCGCTATTTCTGGCAGGTAGAAAATTTCGGTTTTATTATGCTTGACTATCCAAATCCAGACACTCAAGAGGATGCAGTGCGAGTCTTTATTACTGATGAAACCCTTACCTTTCTCGACGAAACACTAAAAGCACATGCTTCGCTTCCAACGGCTATATTTTTGCATTGTCCATTGCGCGACACCGTCCTGGGTCGTGCTCCAGATCCCGATGCTGATTATAACTCGACTCAACACTTCTTCTCACCTGAAAACTCTCAGCAGATACGTGACATTCTCGCCCGCCACTCCAATGCCTACCTGGTTCTCAGTGGCCATACACATTCTGGCTGGGGTTCGCCTCAGCTTGTTGTAACTGAGAGCCTTGGCAATCATCCAGTCACTTTTGTGAATCTGATGTCGCCCTGGTATACTGGTGGACGCGGAGGTCCATCTCTCAGTCCAGACGCTCAATCCTTTGCGTATATTGCGGATGATCCCGATGTCATTCCCAGTTTCTCTTTCCATCTTAACACTACATCTGTAACGATTCGTGTACGGGAACATCGAGCTGGACAATGGCTTAAAGAGTGGAAGGTGCCCATCTATTGATCTGAAGCATGGACAGCATGAATAGAATATACAGATAGTGCTGGAAAAGCAGCCAGAAATTTGGCAATATATGGCTGCTCTTGAGCGATTTCAACGTTTGATATAGTAGAAGAGGAGGCATCCTTATCGATGTCTTTCTCTGAATAATCTACCTGTAGCTAACGCGTACCTTGCTCTCTTCCTGTGCATAGACCATACCACATCTATAGCAAGTTAAGGTATCAAGTTGCTCTTACACGAGAACTATTCAGGCTAAACTCTATTCATAGGGCGCATTCTGGATATAGAATAGAGGAAGATATCAGTACATAATGCATTTCAATTTATGACAGAGAAAGAAGTACAGCCTCATGCCACATAAAATAGCGTACCTTGACTGCTCTTCTGGGGTGAGTGGGGACATGCTGCTAGGCGCACTCCTTGACGCGGAGACAGGCCTGGCTATCGATGTTTTGCGCACCGCACTAGCTGCTTTACCTATAGAAGGATATGAGCTGAAACTATCGCCCTTTCAAGATCATGGTCTGACAGGATCACGCTTTGAAGTTCTCCTCACAGATCAAGAACAGCCTATGCGCAGTTTCAGCAGCATCGCCACTCTTATACAGAACTCAACTCTTCCCTCAACAGTGCGTGAACGTGCAATCGCTATCTTCCGCACATTGGGCGAAGCCGAAGCCACTATTCATGGTGTTACGCTTGACGAGATCCACTTTCACGAGGTGGGAGCCGTCGATGCGATTGTAGATATTGTCGGTGCTGCTCTCGCGCTTGAAGCGCTTGCCATCGAACAGGTATACTCTTCACCACTGCCTCTCACCCGTGGTCATATGCGCATGGCACACGGGCTTATGCCCTTACCGGCTCCCGCAACGTTGGAGATTTTGCGAAAGGCCAAAGCCCCATGGGTACCGAGTCCGATTGAGGGGGAACTCGTCACGCCAACCGGTGCCGCAATTCTCGCAACTGTAGCCAGCTTCGAGATGCCTGCCATTACTATCGAACGCATCGGCTATGGCTTCGGTCAGAAACACTTAATCTGGCCCAATTGTCTACGTGCCTGCCTCGGTACAGTATATGGGGAGCTTGAGATAGCGCATTCCGCTCATCACTACATGCATGAACATGAGCACGAACATACACATTCCCATCACTCTGAACACTCTTATCCAGTAGAATTACCAGCATCTTTGTAGAGAATTTAGGTCCAAATACAGCGAAAAATATGGCTCGTTGAGACGCGTTAGATTATCATCGAGCCGTGACAGCTTTACACATTCGTTTGTGGTGGGCCAGGCGGCGTGGGAGCAGGCTCACCACAAACATTACAGAAGCGCGCGTTAGGCCGGTTCATATGTCCACACGGCCAAACCTTCAAGGTAAGGGTATTAGCCGAACTTACTGGTGCTGGTGTGGCTGGGAGTGGCGTCACAGGTGCAACAGGGGCTGGCAGTGTAGAGGGACTAGCGGCTTGTGCAGGAGCCTTACCAGCAGAATCCACCAGCGCTTTTTCGCCTCTTGTTGACGCTGATCCATTTGATATAGGTACATTTGCATCAGCCTTCGGCACTGCCTGCTGCTTGCTTTTGTGCCTGGAACGTACACTGACTCCGAAGAGGAGAGCAGCGAGCAGTATGAGCAGAACAATTGCTCCAATAGTCAGGGCAAGTGCTGGAATTGATGAGGCCGCTGGTGTACTCTTGCTCTGTCCGTTTCTCGACGGACTTGGAGTAGGTGATACCTGAGCGGTTGCTGAAGGCGTTGCTGTTGCCTGAAGTTCTTGTTGGGCTTGAGTTCGCGCATAGGTCAGGTATTGTTGAACCGCTTGAAATTGGGGATAGCTCTTCGCCAGTTGCTCGAAACCCTGCTGGGCCTTAGTCCAATGTCCAGGTGTTGTAGAGCCATAATCAGTAAAAGCCTGACTCCAGAGTTTCTGGAACTGTCCGGGTGTTGTATCCAGATTGATACTACTGATCAGATCACGAGCGCTATTGCTAGCCTGCAGGAAGCTCGTGCCTCCAGTAGAATCCGCGCCTGCTGTGCCAAAGCTAACGATTCCCACGATCGTTCCCTGGCTATCAATAGCTGGTCCTCCACTATCGCCATGTCCAACGGTGCCACCAACTTGAATCAATGGTGCACCACTTTGGCTCGTTTTTTTAGAACTAACATAGATATTATTTACTGAAGAGGTAAGGAAATCGTTCGGTTTCAGGTTCACGTCGGCTGCGCCCGGAAAACCAATCAGAGTCAGGTTTTGCTGCTGCTGTACATTCGTAGAATCGCCTAATTGTACAGAAGGCGTATCCTGCATCGGGATGTGGACGATTGCCAGATCCTGCTGATCAGGAGCGCTTTCCTTCTTAATTGTGTCTACTTTAGCAACGGCAGTACTTGGAACTGCGTTCAAATCGTTTCCGCTCAGCGCGCCCGTATAATCTGTGCTCAAATACACCTGGCTTGCAGGAGCATCATAGCCTGTCTCAGATTGAAGCTGTCCACCTGTAAGCTGCTGAAGCACATCTTCTTTTGTCACTGTAGTGCCGCCCTGCTTGTTCATATAAGCTGCGACATCGGGTGCTGCTTGCTGATAGAGTGCCTGGTCAAGATCTTTATCTTTGGGAGGCTTAACTACATGATCTGCTGTTAGGATATCGCCCTGTGCTGTAATAAAAGTGCCTGTGCCTGAGAGCAGAAGCGAGTAGCTGCCATTGTCCTGCTGAGGAAATGTGATATCAGTTGTTGGTGGGAAGTGCACCTTGAGATGACCAGGAATTGTTGTGAGAATGCGTACAACCGCTGGCTTTGCGATATTGACAGCACGAAGCGCCGGATTTGTAACATCCCCCCCGGGTGTCGTATCCGCATAGATTCTGGTTGATGAAAAAAGAGTGAGACTAATGAACATACATAAGCAAAATATACTAAACAATGTTTTCTGAAAAAAATGTTTATATCTATATGGAACCATTGCACCATCTTTTCTACACATATGCGCTATCCTGCTGCTCACTTTAACGAAAGGGATGTCTACTATGGAGAAGAGAAACTACCTTTACAGGAAGAATACGTTTTATGACTACGTGGGTTGCACAGGCCGAGTCCAGACTAGAGTAGTTGGGCTATTTAGCAAACAGTTTGTAACAAATCGCCCTTAACTACGTCTTATAGAGGTGTACTCCTTTTTCCCTTTGAAGGTAATGCCCCAGATGGGAGAGAGATGCAGCTATGTGTAAAAATTGGCGATGTATAGCGTGAAACTCTTCTTGTAGGTTCCTACGTATCCTTTAGTAGAAGTTTAAACACAGCAGTTTCTTGATGAGGAATAGGCGTACATAAAGGAGATTGTATACATGAAAATGCGGAAGGGATATCCTCTTCTTTTTGCAACCATGGCGCTCAGTTTGTTGTTGTTGAGTGCCTGTGCTTCAGGGTCAACTGGTGCGGCCCCCAGCACTCTGACGCCGCAGCAGGTGATACAGAAGAGTGTTGAAGCGATGAAGAATCTGAACTCGGATCACATGGAGCTGAAAACGACGGCTCAGGTAAACACGAATGGTCAGAGTACAGGAGCGTTGTCTAATATCAACATCACAGCGAACGGACAAGGCGATCAGTCGTATACTAACCAGCAGCAACAGTTCACTCTCAACTACAACGCTCTGGGACAGACGAGCACTCTGTCAGAGATTACCTCTGGCGACAAGCTGTATGTCAAAAATTCGCAGGGAAAATGGTATGTGATCAGTAAGGATGCCATGAAAAATTCCGGCGTCAGCGCTGATCCATTCTCCAATCTGACGATTGACCAGAACACTTTGTTGGGCGCGCTGCAAAACTTCCAGATCAAGGACAATGGAGCTGACACATTAAATGGTCAGAGCCTGCGTCACATCACAGCCATTCTGGATCAGCAAGCATTCAAGCAGCTAGTTGCGCAAAGTCCGCAGCTAAAGGGTACGCTTGGCACGAATCTGGATACATTGCTTAATAACGTGAAGTCCTTCAATTCAACCATTGATACCTGGATAAGTGAGCAGGACTTCTACCTGCGCCGTACAGAATTGAAGCTGGATATGACCACGGACCTCAGTTCGTTGGCTAAAAATGGCACAACAGGTAGCAATGGTACGGCTGCAAATAATGTGAATACAAAGCTGGATTTCACCGTTGATCTGAGCAAGTTTAATCAGCCTGTAACGATCAATATGCCAGCCAATGCAACACCAACCGCTAACCCACGTGACATTTTTGGTATGTCACAGCAGACATCGTAACTTAGATCTTCTGCGAAAACCCATGCTGCCCCTCTTGTAAGACACAAACCAACGCTCTTCGCAGAGCGAGCTACGCTCAGGTTTGTGCAGGGAGTATATCGGAGCTCGTGCTTCGTACCCAGATTTTCGGAGAAGCAGTTAGATGTTGTAAAAAATGAAAAAGATGGGAAAGGATAGTATTCCTCTTCCCATCTTTTTTAAAGACTGTATTAAGAGGGAAGTAGCTAGCATTCATTTCCCAGAGCACAATCTTTTTCAAAAAACGCAATGTTTAGTAGCGGCGATCACTTCCCCCACGATACCCGTAGTTATCACCACTGGAGGGACGGCGATCACGACGCTGGTAGCCACCACCACCACCACCGCCTCGGTTTGCATCACGGCGGTCCTGGGCCTCGTTCACAATAATGGTACGACCTTCGAGAGTGGAATTGTTAAGCTGATTGATAGCGTCTTGTGCTTCCTGGTCGTTGCTCATTTCAACAAAGGCAAACCCCTTGCTTCTTCCTGTCTCACGATCCATAATCACGTTTGCTGAGAGAACCTGTCCGTACTGACCAAAGAGTTCTGCGAGGTCCTGTTCAGTGGTGCGGTAGGGCAGTCTGCCTACATAAAGTTTCAAGATCTTTTCTCCAATGATGTCAAGAGACCTATTGCTAGCGGTGAAATACGTTCTTCACTCAGGCGACACAGCAATATGTGACATCACCTCTCTATTATATACAATTTTCCTACTAATTTTATTTCAAATTTGCTTTCCTTTATAAGGGTTTTGTGAATATTTCAAAAACACGTTTCTGCTTTGATAGAAAGAAGATTATTGATGGGATTAAACAGACCTTCAACTTTCCATGTATTGTGTAATGATACGAAGCAGATCGTCGATGACAAACGGCTTCGGCATTGTTGCATCTGCACGTAACAATCGTGCTTGCGGAAGTTGATCGAGTGCAGACATTACGATAATACGATGTGCAGTAGCAAGCTGGGGATGTTTTTCGATATAAGAGCAAAATGCGTTACCGTCCATAACGGGCATCATTAGATCAAGAAAGACCAATGCACCTGTGCCCGCGTGCTGCCACTGGTGCAGCAGGTCGAGAGCCTCCTGCCCATTACGAGCGGTTTGAACAGAGTATCCTTCAAGATCCAGAATATCAACGACCATATCGCGGATGATAGGATCGTCATCAACGACCAGAATCTGTTGAAACTGTTGCTGCATAGCTGTTACTCCGCGCCTTCAGGTGCTTGCACTTGTAGAAGATAAAAGCTAAAAGTTGAACCTTCGTTTGGCGTACTTTGCTCTAGCCAGAGTTTCCCGCCCATCGCCTCGACATAGCGGCGACAGATGTAGAGACCTAGACCTGACCCACGGACAGTGGTTGTAAGCGAACGTGGTGCACGAACAAACTTCTCAAAGATTCGTTGCTGGTCTTCTGGCAGTATGCCTTCGCCTTTATCACGTACACGCACCAAAACCACCGGAATATCTCCCTTCTCTATGAGGAGCGCGTGATCGATCTGATCTTCCGAAAGCAAGGGCTCAACATCAGAGAGCTTGATGCTTTCGGCAAAGACATGCACTGAACTTTCCAATGGAGAGTATTTAGCTGCATTCTCAAGCAAGTTAGTAAGCACCTGTCGGACACGAGGAGCATCACCGCGAATCCAGAGAGTGGCAGGGATATCAAGCATAACGTTTTGCTCTGACTTGAACGTGAGCATACTGACGGAAATTTCAGCCGCTGAAAGCACCTGAACCGGCGTGAGTTCCAGCTCCACCGGCTTGTCATCCGCACCAATATTGACTGCATCGGTCATACTGGAGACCAGGTCAATCAATTGCTGAGTAGCAACAGCAATTTTGGCTGCGAAGCGCTGGATCTGTTGTGGATTAGCACGCGCACTTTGACGGCGCAATTGACTGGAGTAGCCACTGATCGCAGTAAGTGGTGTGCGTAGTTCATGGGAAGCTGTCACCAGAAACTCATCTTTCAGGATGCTCATCCGCTCCAGCTCGGCATAGGCCACCTCACGCTGCTCAAAGAGCTGTGCATTGCGAATCGCACTTGCTGCCTGTGCACAGATTGCTAGCAGTGTTGTGACGAGTTTGGGACGAAATGTACGTTGATCACGTGGTGTAGGAACGCTCAGCACCCCTATAAACTCTTCCTGATAGTAGACCGGGATTACTAGCATGTTTTGAGTATTTATCTCGCGCAGGAAAATTGCCCCTTCTTCATTGCTCCGAAGAGCAAGCTCCTCCAGCTTTGGAGGGTCCAGGTAGAAAAAGCCGCCGTTATTCACCAGTTGTTCCATCAAGGTGCCTTTGAAAGGGAGCTGGATAAGGTTAATAATTTTATCAGGTGCATCCTTTTTGGGAGTTGGAAGAACAGGCAAACCACTACCATCGTCATACATCCTGACGCTAGACGGAGCGTATAGCGTATGGGCGATCAAGTGTGTGCCATCAGCAGAAGGTTGGAAAAAGGCACATATATCGACCCTTAGCAGGCGTGCAATCGACTCTACCAGATTATTTAAGACTTCAGTTACGCTTAGTACGGCACCAATGGATTGCAGAGCGTTATTAATTGCTGCAAGCTGTTCCTCGCGTTGAGAGGCAAACTGGAGCAGTGCACGATCTCGTTCGTAAAGTTTGGCGTTCTCAATACTCACTGTCACGATCTGGACCATGGTCTCTAATACCTGAATCTCCTGTAGCTGATAAGCGTGAGCATGAGAACTTGTCAGACATAACGCACCGATCACACGCGTGAACATCTTCATCGGTATCAGAATAAAAGATTCGCTAGAGCGCTGGTCTCCCCATACGCCGCTCAATAATTCCTGGTATTTCGATGCCTTTTGCGTGTCCTGAGCCGGCGAGAACAGCAAGGTAGTACGCACATTCTGCGTTACATTCCACCAGACGGGACGCTCTTCAGGCAGTCTGACCACAGGTTGCTCTGCCAGACCAGCAGTACGTTGACCATCACGGATCGCAAAAACGTCATAAAGCCGTTTATGATCACGGTCATAAAGTGTTAGAAGCATACTGGAAACATCAACCACGTGTGATGCAAATTGATAGATGTACTCGACAAGATCCGAGAGCTTTACCGAGGTCGGGAAGGCCGTACTGATATTTTGTAAGAGTTGAAGGTACTCACTTGAACGTTCCTGTGCACGCTGTAAACGATCATTTTCTAAGTAAAGAGCAACACGCTCAGCATAACCTTGTGCTGCTGCACGTTGTGTATGCAAGTTGGAATGATTAAGATTGTTTGAGGCAAGCTGATAAAGGATAGCAACCCCTAAAAGTTCATTTTGTCCCTTTCGCCCCTGCAACTCGTCGATCAGTGTTGTCGCACGAATAGGTACTGTTAGATAGGAGGTAGGAGTACTATCAACATGAAATGGCAATGTTCCCCCGTGGAAGACGGCAAGATAGTCTTCGTGACGCATCACATATGATTCGTTTTTCTGCCAGGTATAGCCAATGAGATCACGTCCAGATGGATAACACGTTCCGACTGCGAATAACTCACTCTGCTCCCCTGTAACCTCCTCAAATTCATCCTCACTTGTGCGTAAACTTTGTGACGGAGTGCGTGGGAGTGGTGGGAGTACCTGGAATGGAGAAGAATGCTTATCGTTAAGCGGGTGAAGGGTAACGTGATGATTATTTTGAGATCTATGCTCGAAATTATCTGCTACAAACGAAAGGGGAGAAGACATACGAAGGTGGAGCTGAATACGCATCTGACGAATGCTCTCATCATACAGTGCAATGCAGCCTCCTTGCGCTCCACATTGTTGGATCATCTGTTGGAGAAAATACCTGAGCAATGCTACTGGATAGTAATCATTACCATGGGACTCGTTGCCGTGAGGCTCGGGGTCGCCCCAAATAGAAGTGGACATACGCAACTCCTCTTCTAGCCGGAAACATAAAAATGTAGGGGGGAAACGTGTAAAATAGCTATTCCCCGAAGCCATCTGGCTACACATTCATTGCTCGCGCTACTCTGTGTAGCCATTCTAAACGTAGCATATCACACAGATGGAACATGTTCAACGCATGTCACTCTGCAACAAAAAGCAGCGAGCATAGAAGCAAACTTATGAGGCCGCTGTGCCATCCTCATCAGCAGTTGTAGCCTCTTCAATAGTTGGGGAGACATTTCGTAGGTCAGCAGGGGCGAGGGGATTGATAAGGCCAATAAGTATACGAACAATGCCTACAATGACAATGATTGCTCCCAAACCAATGATGAGGTACGCTCCTGTATTCAAGGCTACGCCGATTGCAATCACAACCAGGCCTACACCTAGAATGAGGAGTCCACTCCAGGTAAATCTATTCCACTTCCTCTTTATCGCCCGATCCAGGGCCTCTGTCTCCTGTACAAGGTCGTGTCTGGATTCTGCCATAAATAGTTCCCCTTTTCTCCACTAATACACCTTTGGCGCAAATAGGATGCACCAGAGATGGTCATAGAGGTACTGCAATTAGACTACAATCACTATCCAATCACTATCAATGATACGTTGTATTTTGCTCAGATACAATTGACTCTACCTCTAATTACGGAACAGCTAAAATATTTGGTTACAGCATCTCTTAGAGTACCAGAATGAGCTTGCTTGTTTTCTAGAGTTTCTAGAGATTTAAGATGGGAATGAAGGAAAACGTTTTTACATAACTTGCCGTTGACACGGATTTCCCTGGAACAAAGACGGACGATGATACACGAGAAAAGAAATGCAAAATTTACATAATGAAGCGATAGCCCACGCCCCAGACGGTTGTGATCTTCTCTCCCAACGGTCCGAGTTTCTTGCGTAGGCGCGTGATGTGGGTGTCTACAGTGCGATCAAAGCCATCATAATCATAGCCCCAGATCTGCTGGAGGAGAAACTCACGGCTAAAAGCCCGTCCAGGGTGTTGTGCTAACAGAAGAAGGAGCTCATACTCTTTCGGAGTGAGGTCAATGGTATCGCCTGCGAGTTGAACAATGCGTTCCACCTGAAATAAACGTAGTGGACCATGTTCGATAGGGGCTGTTCTCTGTGTTTCCGGCTGATTGACATATTGTTGAACTGATGCACGTTGCGTGGCTGGTAGTGGTTGAGGGGAAAGCTCTGTATTATAGCGACTATCTAAGTCAACCCGGCGTAGCATCGCACGTACGCGAGCTGTAACCTCACGCACACTAAATGGCTTACTGATGTAATCATCAGCTCCAACCTCTAGTCCAAGAATACGATCTACTTCCTCATTTCGCGCTGTAAGCATAATAATTGGTACAAGGTGACTTTGACGGATCTGGCGACAAACCGATAAGCCATCTAGCTTGGGCAGCATCCAATCTAGAATGACAAGCTGAGGATTATGTTTTTCCACTGCTTCTAGTGCCGCCTCCCCATCAAATGCTTGCACAACACGGTGTCCTTCCGCTTCTAATTCATTGCGTAACAAGTTGCAAATGTCAACTTCATCTTCAACCACGAGAATGCTAGCCATCCTGTCATCCTTTACCTTGTTGTCTGCTACAAACGACTCAGAAGTAGTGTAACATTAGTGGATGACTCTGGTCTAGAGGTCAGGTTGAGAATGAGAAGTTGTACATCCTTAGATGGTGCGTAAGAGAACTCTGAAACAACTGCCCTCGCCTACTATACTCTGAACAGTAATTGTTCCACCCATCGCGATCACAAAATCGCGCACAATTGCCAGCCCCAGACCAAACCCGCCGGAGGTACGAGCACGAGATGCATCGGTGCGGTAGAAGCGTTCAAAGATACGTTCCTGGTCGGCTTCAGGAATACCAATCCCCGTGTCGGCGACGCTTAGCTCAACGTATTGCCCATCGGCTTGTTGCAGGTTAATTGAGACGAGACCTCCGTCCGGTGTATATGTAATTGCATTGCGTACAAGATTGAGCAGAACTTGAACGAGACGTTGTCTATCTGCCTGCACGTGGAGTATCTGCGGAGGAACATGGCGGAGCAGTACAATCTGCCGTTCTCGTTTTGCCAGCGGCATAAGCGTCTGATATACCTCCTCTACCACCTCATTAGCCCTAACAGTGTTAAGGTGAACGCGTAGTGTATCGCTCTCAGCACGTGCTACGACAAGTACATCGTCAATGAGAGTGCCAAGTCGTAGCGATTCACGATGAATGATGGTGAGGTACTCGTGTAGTGTCTCGGTGTCCAGCATACCGTTCTCTCTTTCCTCGTACGTTGTCAGGAGAGACTCGATATGCCCACGAATACTCGCTACGGGTGTGCGCAGTTCGTGCGAGGCATTGATAACCATATCGCGCCGCCGTTTTTCTGCGAGTTCTGCTCTGTTTCGTTCCTGCTCCGCAATCTTTTCTGCCTCTGCAAGGCGAGCGGCCTGATCACTCAGGCCGAGCATACTGCGTGCGAATTGTCCCCAGAGGGTTGCAAGCGTATTGACGACGTACAGAGGAGTGAGGGCTAGACCAAAACCAATTACCGAAAACAGCATATATTGCTGCAGCGCTCTAGAATCGATCTCTCTCTTTGTAAAGAGAAGAACGTAGAGATAGGCAAAAGGTGCGCCAAGGAAGCAGAACACAAGTGATACTATGCAGAATACTAGTATGAGCACAAGTAAAAGTATTGTTGTTATGAAGGAAAATACGCTGAATGGAAAGTATAAGAAGAGATAAAGTAGACTCTTCCATGTGACTGCACGCCCCATATGCGCTTGAAAACGTTGGAAACGTGTTAAATTTGGTGGGAGGGGAACTGCCATCTCTGGAATGTCTATGTGTAACAAGCTCATAGTGCGCTTGCGTTCAAATTTAGCTAATTGCCACCATACACCGATAAAGAGCAGTGCCAGGGGAATGCCAATGATAACGAAGCTCGACAGGATCATCACCAGACCCAGGATGAGAATAGGGAGATAGCACAAACTGAGGGGTAGTGCTGTGAGTAGATAAGCAATATTTACATAGTTTTGTTTCTGGCGGAAGAACTTCAATAATGTATCCACTGGAGTATTCCCTCTGGCAGACTGTGCAATAGTATTCCTTTAATTATATGGAAGGCATATGTTCCTCTTCAGGAAGAAGTATTGAACATATCTTGTGTTTAGCATATACCAAAAATGTTACAATTCTATGTCAAACTGCCTTAAACCAAAAGGAAGCCAGAAGGACATTACATCCTTCTGGCTTCCTTGTTCCCCACTCCTCTACCCACCTCAGATGTTATATGCGTACTCGCAATCCTCCCCAACACTTTAACCTCACACATGCAAGTGCGCAGAAGCGAGTGTATATATTCAGATGAGAAACCTGCTACTGGCGCTGTGTAGATCTCTACTGCATGCATTTCCTACTACACCCTTTCCACATATCCCTTGCTACAATACCATCCTATCCTCTACCACCACTATACCTCCTCTTTCCACCTCATCTCCATCCCTCTTCTTATCGAGAAATACACATTTTCCTCTCCTTCTACTCTGCGTCTGCCCATTTGCACCAGTACCTGTGTCTCTCCTCTGTTTACATGCATAATATAACATATGACCATGAAGAAGTGATGAACTCAATGGCTTGTATAATGAAATGAACTTCATTCTTGAGGGGGGTAAAATGTTAAATGTATGACAATGTTTTCATTTTGTGATATGGATGTTCAGAGGCTTTGAAGATCTACGCAATCTTTTCAGACCAGTTTTTGCCAGTCCTGTTCAAATTTTGTGATTGCTTCTTCGCTATCGGGGTCGGTGACCATGTCGAGGAGTACCTGTGGTGGAACGGTGAGGTCGTGTGCGCCTGCTAAGAGTGCTTGCGCTGCTTCGGTGGGAGATTTAATGCTGGCGGCGAGGATACGCGTGGGGAGTTGCTGATTGTGGAGCAGCTTTGCCATCTGGCTCACGCGCTCTTGAGCATCGATGCTACTGCGCTGCATACGGTTATAATAAGGAATGACGAAGTCGGCCTGAGCCATTGCTCCTGCATATGCCTGGGTGACGCTTGTGACAGCTGTAAATGCGATATGTAGCCGTTCCGCTTTCAGGCGCAGGGCCAGGCGCATGCCTGCCTGATTGATAGGAATTTTGAGGAGAATACGCTCCGGATTGATTTCGGCGTATGATCTTGCTGTGAAATATGCATGCTCCTCATCAGCTATGGATGGCTGTACGAAGACGGCTCCTGACTGCATTTTTAACAGGCGTTGAAGAACATCTTGGAGTGAGAGAGATTGCCCGCGCTGTTGTGCTGCGAGCACAATGCTGGGATTGGTGGTGACGCCCGCCAGGGGTAGGGTACGTGTCACGGTTGCAATGTCGTCAAGGTAAGCACTATCGATGTAGAGGGCCATAGGTCTTACTCCTATCTTGTCTCCTGGCAGAGACGATTTGCTCACTCCTTACGTTGTAAGGGCCGAAACGGTAGAATATGAAATGTCTTCTATGATATCATCGAGAAAAAGCATTATCAATGTAGAGGATTATAGATGTTACTTCAATCACGTCTCCTGGCTGAGACCGTGCAATTTGCCGCTACGGATGCGGTTCTGGTACTCAATTCGGCGGCTGATCCCTTTGTTTCTGTCCTGCAGCAGCGCTTACAGGGGGGGAGGTTGCTGTTAGCTGAAGACAATATTGCGACGCTTAAAATGGTTGCTTCTTCAGCACGTGTGCCTAGTGTGCGTACCCTACCTTTTCACGATTATATCCTACAATCTGAGGGGGAGAGTGTGGATGTAGCGGTGATGAATCTGTTGTATCAGCCGAGCAATGCCTGGATGCTGTATGGACTGCGTGCAGCGTTTCATGCGTTGAAACCTGGCGGGCGGCTGTATATTGTGGGGGCAAAGGAGCGCGGTGTTCTAACGATGGCGCGACATATGGAGAGGCTGTTCGGAAATAAAGAAACGCTTGTGATCAGCAAGGGACAACGAGTGATCCTTTCGCGTAAGCTGGTACGTGAAGTGGCTGTGCAGGTAGGGGGCGAGGAGGAGCGTGCAGAAAAAGGGGATGAAGATGGGATGCTGCATGTCTTTGCAGATAGCAAGCTGGATGAGGGGACGGAACTCTTGCTTGCCACCTTGCAGATTCAACCAACTGATGTAGCGCTGGATCTCGGATGTGGAGCTGGCTATATTGGCTTGCATATCGCACACGTAGCAACGCAGGGAGCTGTTACGATGGTGGATGTTAGCCTTGCTGCTGTTGCGGCTTCTCAAGAGGCCGTGAGGAGAAGTGGCTTGACAAATATTGTTGTGTTGCCGAGCGATGGAATTGAGGCTGTCTCTGAGCAGCGTTTTGATCTAGTTGCGACGAATCCTCCGTTTCATCAAGGGGGCATCCAGACGACGGAGACTGCTGAGAGATTTATACGCGAGGCGGCTATAGTGCTGCGGCCAGAAGGTCGTTTCTACCTCGTTGCCAATCGTTTTCTGAAATACGAGACGACGCTGCAAAGTTGTTTCAGGCATGTGACTGAGGTTGCTGGCAACACTCGCTACAAGGTTTTACAGGCAACTTCTCCATCTGAGAAGAGAATGGTAGCAGAGAAAAAGGCTCAAAAGTGAAGATGAAATAATTGACAAGCGTGCCCGTATCTCAGTATTCTGTTAAAGAGATGAAGAAGAGAACTTGAGAAGAGAGCGAGGTACGTTCATGTCGCAACCTGGAAGCTCATTTGTTGATGCTGGTGAAGTACGTCTCCACTATCTTGAATGGCTAACTTCGCCTGTTCATGCAGAGTCGGCCTCTCCATTTCCTACTGATGGGAGTGATGGGGATACTCTACCTGTTATATTATTGCACGGCCTTGGTGCGACTGCTGATACCTGGAAGCTTGTTGCGAAGATTCTGCGTCAACAACATACGCTCTTCGCATTTGATCTACGGGGGCATGGTTTGAGTGACCAGCCTGAGCATGGGTATGATCTGGTGACAGTGGCAGAGGATGCGATTGGGGCGATGGCCGCTCTTGGTCTGGGGCAGGTGGCATTGGTGGGACATGGTTGGGGTGCTCGCATTGCTATGACGTTGACCGCGCGTCATCCCGCCTTGATCAGCCACCTGGTCCTTGTCGATTGCCCACTAGTAGAGCCACGCCATTGGCCAGGGATGACGCGCGAACGTTTTCTACAGGATCGAGAGATTCCAGCGGAGATCTACTCCTCACGTACAACTTACCTGCAGAGTTTACAGGAGGAGTTAGCTTCTTTCTGGTCACCTGAGATAGAGGCGATTTTTCTAACGCATGTATGTGAGCTGGAGGATGGCAAGATCGAAGAGCGTTTACGACCCGAACATGAGCGTGAGATTCGCGCGTCGCTATGGGATGATCGTGCTTTAGACTATTATGGAAAATTGAGCTGCCCGGTGCTACTGGTGCCTGCGGCAGCAGAGCCGAAGCCGGATGAAGAGCCGCCGGAGCGCCTGGAGGATGCTTCAGAGTTCGCCGCTGCCAAGGGGCAGATAGCAACACAGGTGGCACGGGCGATTCAGCGCTGTTCTGTGCTCTGGATGCCTGATACCTCACACTATATTCAGTTACAGCGTCCACAGTTATTGGCGGATGCCATCACAAACTTCTTACAAGATTGAGCAGATCAGCAGGGGAGTAGATATGAGTACTGTCCTTTATCTCAATGGTGTGATTTATACGATGGATGCGGCGCAACCGCGAGCTGAGGCAATGGCTGTTGATACAGCGAGCGGACGTATTCTGGCGGTTGGAACGAATGATGAGGTGCGCCGCGTTGGTGGGCGGGAGCGGGAACTGGTAGATTTGCAAGGGAGAGCGGTACTGCCCGGCTTTATAGACGCACACATTCATCTACTCTACACGGGGTATCGTAGGCAAAGGGTGGATGCAGAGAACTGCACAAGTGAGGAAGAGGTTGCGGAACGTGTGCGTCAACGTGCAATCCAGACTCCGGTGGGGCAGTGGATTCAGGGAAGCCACTGGGATAAGAATCTCTGGCCGGGGGGAAACTTTCCGACAAAGGCATCGTTGGATGCTGCGGCTCCTGACCATCCTGTTGCGTTGTCGAGCAAGGATGGGCACTTGCTCTGGGTCAACTCGCTTGCCTTGCAACGGGCGGGCATTACAGCTCAAACACCAGAACCGAATACGGGAGCGATTTTGCGCGATGGAGATGGTGAACCTACAGGTGTGCTGCAAGAGCAGGCAGCAACCTCGCTTGTCTTTAATGTTATTCCCCCCCGTGATCCAGTGCTAAGTCGAGTTGCTATGGAGCAAGCGCTGCATGAGCTGCAACGTAGCGGTATCACAACTATTCACAATATTGAGGACGAACTTTCACTGAACATTTTTCACGAGCTGCGGGATGAGAACAAGCTTGGTGTGCGCGTGGAGATGATTATGCCGCGCTCTATGCTAGCGCAACTTGCTACATTAGGCATAAACAATGCCGAGAACGATATGTTGCGCATCGGCGGTATCAAGATTTTTGCTGATGGCACACTTGGTTCACAGACCGCGGCGATGCTTCAGAGTTTTGAGGGCACTCCCGGCAATTATGGTATTCTCGCGATACCCGAACAGGAGATGCTGGAAACGGTACAGGCGGCAAGCGAGCGTGGGCTGATTATTGCAATTCACGCGATTGGAGATCGGGCTGCACGTGTGGCGCTGAACTCAATTGAGCATGCTCAACGACATTTACGCTCTTCGGGAGCCGCTAGCTCTGTTCAGCCACGCTATCGCCTGGAACATGTGCAATTAATCACGCCGGAAGATCTGGAACGAATGCAGCGGCTAGGTGTGATTGCATCAATCCAGCCCTTCCACGCCGTCGCGGATCGGGATATTGCCGAGCGCTATTGGGGGAAGCGGCATCGTCACGCCTACGCCTATCGCACATTGCATGATAAAGGTATTCCGCTTGCGCTTGGATCGGATGCGCCGGTAGAGACGTTTGACCCCTTGCGCATTCTCTATGCCGCCACAGTTAGAAGCGATCCGAGTACGGCTCGTCCTCCCTGGTTGCCCGACCAGGCTCTACCTGTTGCAGACGCGCTCTGGGGTTACACACTTGGAGCTGCCTACGCGGGAGGCGAGGAAGAGCGCAAGGGTTCGCTTACTCCTGGCAAACTGGGGGATGCAGTGGTGTTGCGCGAGGATATTCTGAGCAATCCGCAGCGGGCGATTGCCGAGAATGGTGTGCAGGCGACGATTCTAGGAGGGGAGGTAGTGTACGGGGAGGTGTAAGATTGGAGGGAGGAGAGAGCGTAGCAAGGGTAGAGAGGTGTGCTCTACTCCGATAAGGAGTACAAGTTTGAGTGGGTCATCTCTGTTTGACGTTGCCGAGATAAAGAGCTATAATTCCTCGGATAACTAGCAATTCCTATAAAGAGGTGCTGAGCCTCTTTTCAATATCCCTCCGTTGTTTAAGGACGAGACCAATGCCAAAGATGTATGGATGGGTGCGTGAGGTAGTGCCCGAAAGTCCTGCTGATAATGCAGGCCTACAACCTGGTGATTTATTGCGCACAATCAACGGTCATACTATTCGTGACCTGGTTGATTATCGTTTCTATGTAGCTGATGAGGAGCTGTTGATCGGGTTTGATCGGCAGCAAGAGCCTCGTGAAGTGCGCATTACAAAAGGAAGTGACGAGAATCTGGGCGTGCTTTTTGGTGAGGAACCAACGCCTTTTATTCGTCAATGCGCCAACAAGTGTGTGTTTTGTTTTATCAAAGGGTTACCAGAGCGTTTTTCGTCTCAGCCTGGTTTGCCACATGGGATGCGTTCTTCGCTTTATATCAAAGATGATGATTACCGTTACTCGTTTCTCTTTGGCAACTTTATTACACTGACGAATTTAAAGGAACAGGACTGGCAACGGCTCGATGAGCAGAAGTTAACGCCGCTCTACGTTTCAGTCCATTGTACAAATCCAGAGTTACGACGCAAGATAGTAGATGGTCCGCGCGCGGGGGATATTATCGGGCATATTCAGCGGCTCGCGAGTATAGGTATTACGTGTCATACACAGCTGGTACTCTTGCCTACAATTAATGATGGTGAAGAGCTGGAGCGCAGTATCCGCGAGCTGATTGCCCTTCGTCCGATTGTTGAGTCAATCTCGGTGGTACCAGTCGGGCTGACGAAGTACAACAACATGATCAAGACCGGAGAGCTTCCACCTCTGCGGCATTACACCGAGGAAGAGGCCGAAGCCATTATTCAGCAGGTTGAACGTCATCAGCGTATCTTTATGGAGGAAAGCGTGGGGAGTGATCCATTTGTGTTTTTGTCGGATGAATGGTACTTTCTCACGCGGCACAAGTTTCCGCCAGCAGCGCATTACGGCCTATACGCTCAGATTGAGAACGGCGTGGGTATGACGCGTTTTCTAATTGATCAATGGGCACACACGAGACGCCGTATGCCTACGCAAATGCCGGAACCACGGCGTGTCACACTTGTGACAAGTTTGATGGCGCAGCCAGTGATTGAAGACCTGGCGCAGGATATGCGTGCTATTGAGGGTCTTGAGGTGCAGGTGAAGGCAGTGGTCAACAAATTCTTTGGAGAGCAAGTGACGGTGGCCGGTTTGCTCTGCGGTCAGGACGTACTTGCGGAACTGCAGCAATTGCGCGAGCGGGATGAACTTGGTGACCTGGTATTGTTGCCGCGCGTTATGTTAGATAATGATGGTGTGCGCTTCCTTGATGACCTGACGGTGGAGGAGTTCAAAGCAGCTCTTGCACCAGCTCGCGTTGAATTTGTGCGCAACGCACAGGAAACGATTGACTCTTTACGCACGCTGGCAGGTATAAATATTCATGGGCAACGTAAGCTTGTACGTGTGCAGTCGCGTCTTTGATAGCGGTTCCATTATACTAAGCTGCATTCAGAAACGATGCTACGCTAACTTGATAGCTGGTGCAAACGTCACTCTCGTGGCTAGCTCCGTTGTTTGAATGTCAGTTAGTATTAGAGAATAAGGAAGTAACGAACCGTGGCATTTATAGCTCTTCTCACAAAAGAATTACGCTCGCGCTTGCGCAGTGAGCGCACAGCCTGGCTGCTTGTCATCTATGTGCTGATTCTCGGCCTGATAGGGGCGCTGGTTGTTGTAATCGCAAGCGGTAGCAATAGTAGTGGTCCCGGTGCTTTTGGCAGTAATCTGAGCACAGCGGGCCTCACGCTCTACATTCTCTTGACGCTGCTCCAGCTCTTTCTCGTGGTGTTTACAACGCCAGCGTTTACAGCGACAGCGATTAATGGAGAGAAAGAGCGCCAGACCTTCGATATGTTGATGAGTTCGAGCTTAACGGGTGTGGCATTGAACGGGGGTAAGTTAGTTGCTGGCTTGGTCAACACCTTATTGCTGATAGCTGCATCTATTCCATTATTCAGCCTGGTTTTTTTCTTTGGAGGTGTCTCTCCTCTACAATTCTTTGGTGCGCTTGTGGTTTATATTACTACTGCGTTTGTAGTTGGCGCTATCAGTCTGTTTTTCTCGACAATCCTCCGTCGTCCTGCAGCCTCAACAGCAGTGGCCTACCTGGTCGGTCTGATCTGGTTGTTGGGTCCATTGTTTATCACGTATATCTATATAGCGGTAAATCGAAGTTATTCTTTTGGCAATCAGTACTGGCAGGTTATATCAGTTTTTAATCCACTTCTGGCGATGTACACGACGTATCCTAGTCAGGTTGCCTCTAATACACTCGCATTGGGTTTTATGCCTAACTGGTTGGCGTATGCACTGGTCGTATCGCTCATTGGCCTCATCTTTTTTGTATTGAGTGCACGCATTGTGCGTTCAGGATCAAGGGTCTTGCGCTTTCCACAACCAGAAGGGGGAAGCGGAGTTGGCGGGGATGTGGTGGTGCATGAGTCGCTACATATGTAGCACTAACAAATCATTCATTGTGTCCATTAGCGGTCTGCACGGCAACCGCAATTGCAATAGAAAATTGCGCCAGGTCTGCGATGCTAACATCGAATGCGCTTATGCCGAGTTGCAGGGCATGCTCTCGCGCAAAGCCGTGCAGCCGCACGCTTGGCCGCCCACTGCGAATCTGCACAATCTCCATCTCGCGCCACTTCACTCCGCGCATCCCCGTCCCCAGCGCCTTGCTGATTGCTTCCTTAGCTGCGAAGCGACCAGCCAGACGTGTTACCTTCCCACGGCACTGCTTTACTTCGTTCTCGGTAAAGACACGTTGCAGGAAGCGCTCTGCATGATGTTCGTACACTTTGCGCACACGCTCGACTTCGATGATATCAACTCCTACTGCAACGTTGACGCCTTGTGGGACATACAGTGGAGCAGGCAGACCCGCCACTCCCGCTGGCCCAAATAACCAGTCCGGGACCTTTTCTCCTTGCAGGCTTACCAGTGGTGTAAAGAGGAGTGGCGAGTCGGAATCCATTAGCGCTCTCCTATGCTCAGAGTTGCTGTAGCGCTGTCGAGGATGACATGCTCAGCCTCCTCGCTGTGCTCTCCAGGAGGAAGAACCGAAGGTGCAGGCTTGGTCCCACGACCCATACCGCGATAGATAAAGCCACAGCGCTCCATCTCCCCTGGCTCGTAGATATTGCGTCCGTCGATCAGGACTGGACGGTGCATCGCGCGATGAATGCGCGTCATGTTCAACGACTTAAACTCGTTCCACTCGGTGACGATGATTAGCGCGTCCGCGCCCTCAGCCACTTCATAGGCATTCTTGCAGAAGGTGATGCTATTCATATCGATATGCTCGCGCTCCAGCGCCGCCTGACCTGTCTCCATCGCGATAGGATCATAAGCGCGAATTTGTGCTCCCTGGCTTGTCACCCAGCGAATAATGTCAACGGCTGGTGCCTCGCGCATATCGTCAGTGTTTGGCTTAAAAGCCAGCCCAAGAATACCAACAGTGGTGTTGCGCAGTGAACCCAGGATCGTTATCAATTTGTTTAACACCAGGCGGCGCTGATCGTGGTTGATCTCCATGACTGTGTTCAACATCTGTGGGTGCAGACCCGCCTCGTCAGCCATGTATGCTAGTGCGCGGACGTCTTTCGGAAAGCAGCTCCCTCCGTACCCCAGACCAGCATCGAGAAATGCACGCCCGATGCGCTTGTCATACCCCATACCGACTGCAACCTCTTTTACATCTGCCCCTAAGCGCTCACAGACCTGAGCAATCTCGTTAATAAAGGAAATTTTGGTAGCAAGAAATGCGTTGGACGCATATTTGATCATTTCGGCTGTGTACAGATCGGTAATGACGAACGGGGCACGCAGTGTCAGATAGAGACGTGCAACCTTGTGTGCGGCTTCTGGCTCTGACGAACCCAGCACAATACGGTCAGGATTCTGGAAGTCAAGCAGGGCAGCCCCCTCACGCAGAAACTCCGGGTTGGAGACAACCGAGAATGTCGCGTTAGAACGCTTCAGATTGCTCTTGATCACGCGCGAGACCAGATCACCGCTTCCTACTGGCACTGTACTCTTGTTGATCACAATCGCGTAATGATCCAGGTGCTCAGCAATGCTGCGTGCTGCACTCTCAACATAGCTCATGTCAGCGCCACGCTGATTACTTGCAGTTGGTGTATTTACTGCAATAAAGATGAACTCGCAGTCTTTCAATCCCTCAGGGTAGCTCGTTGTAAAGTGTAGCCGTCCCGCCTCCACGTTGCGCTCAACCATCTCCTCCAGCCCTGGCTCATAGATTGGCAGAATACCCTGTTTCAGGCGCTCAATCTTCTCTGGCACAATATCAACACATGTGACAGTGTTGCCCATGTCTGCCAGGCAGGTACCCGTCACCAGGCCCACGTAGCCTGTTCCAATTACACAGATAACGGACACAGTAATTACTCCTCTACTATTACGAATGGATTTTCGTGCTTCTCTTCTAGAATGGTTGTCGGCTCACCATGCCCTGGAAAGACAACTAGCTCATCATCCAGGGTATATAATTTATGTCGGATGGAGTGCTCAAGCTGTGCATAGTCGCCTCCCTCAAGATCAGTTCGCCCGATACTTCTAAAGAAAAGTGTGTCACCGCTAAAGACGCAATACGGCTTGCTTACTAAACACACACCTCCCGGTGTATGCCCTGGGGTATGCAGCACTTCCAGCGTCAATGTCCCGAACGAGAGACGCATTGCTTCCTCTAACAGGATATCGGGTTTCCTTTTCACCAGTGGCGGCACACGGCCATACAACCGCGCATTGCGCTCGTTTGCGTAAAGAGGAACATCCGCAGCATGAATGGCAAGGGGAACGGGATAGATAGCGTTTATCTCATCTATGGCACAGATATGATCAATATGACCATGTGTATTTATAATATACTTTGGGATAAGTTTTAATTCCTCAATTGTTTGCAGGATGCGTTCCGCTTCATCCCCTGGGTCGATAACGACCGCCTCGCGTGTCTCTGGACAGGCATATAGATAACAATTCTCTTCAAACATACCGACAGTCACACATGCTACTATCGGCATGGTTCCTGTGTCTTGCATCGGCTCTGGCATATGCTATGGTTCCTCCATGCCTTCAGCGCATCAACATTGTCTCTTATTATAGCATAGTTTGTAACCAGAAATATTACCTCTGTCCTATTCTGTGCTCTCAGATTTTTCCCTTAGAAATATCTGACCTCTTGAATGCCTGAGCCTTGAGAGGGGGTAGATGGTCTATTACGATCCCTTAGGGTTGGAGGAACTCTTTCCCATCCCTCTATACCAGATCGCAACCGTTTTCTTCATGTACTCTGACTTCCACTTCCACTATACTGACAGAGAATAGCTCTGTAGACAATTGAATAGTGCAGATTGTGGGGTACATAGCCATGGGAATACACCTTACACTTGAACAAGTCTTAACAATGGCACCTGATGCCAGTTCCGCTTCGGCTGGCAAAAAACTTGCTAATGAAAAACATTGGAAAAATCTTGGGCAGAACGCTGATGCTCTCTGGGGAGAATGTCAGGGGAGCGCTCTCTATCAGGTTCGCGTCGAAATCTCTTCTCTTGCCGTCCAATGTAGCTGCCCTAGCCGTAAGCTTCCATGCAAACATGGCCTTGGTCTGCTGCTTATAGCAGTGAACACTCCTGCTGCTCTTCCTCAAAGCAAAGCACCAGAATGGGTCGTCTCCTGGCTCACTAAACGGGCCGCCGCGACTAAACGTAAGGAGACCGTAAAAGAAAGCGGAGAGACAAAAGCTAATCAGCCTCCCTCCGCAGCTCAGCTTAAGACTGCCGAGAAAAGAATAGCTCAGGTTACGCAGGGGATCGAACAGCTCGATCTCTGGCTCAACGATCTGGTCCGCAATGGTCTCGGTAACCTGGGGACGCAGCCCGCAAAGTTCTGGGAGGAACAGGCGCAACGGATGGTCGATGCCCAGGCCCCGGCACTCGCGACACGTATTAGAAAACTAGCAGCCCTTCCTCATTCTACCCCTGATTGGCCTGAGAAATTGCTTGACAGGCTAGGTCAGCTCGCTCTGCTCTCGCAAGCCTTTTCACGCCTTCCACACCTGGACCCTGCTCTACAGGAAGACGTGAAACAGTTGCTTGGCTGGTCGCTTAAAGAGGATGAGGTGCTGCTGCGCGGCGAACGTGTGCGCGACGACTGGTTGATCCTGGGACAGGTCGTTGAGGATGGTGATCGTACACGTATGCAGCGCACCTGGTTGCTCGGTGCAACGACAAAGCGAACTGCATATATCTTGCAGTTCGCTCTCTCTGGTAGCGCCTTTGAGAAGAGTTATCCGCTTGGCACACGACAGCAAGGAGATCTCGTCTTCTGGCCGGGAGCCGAAGCTCAGCGTGCGTTAATTGAGCACAGGCATGGAGACATGCACCCCTTAACAGATCTCTCTACTGGCATGAGCACAATTGAGCAGTTTTGCGCAACTATTGCTGCCGCAAAGGCACGCCAGCCTTGGCAGGATTGCTTCCTCTGCACGCTGCACAATGTGACTCCCGTTCGTAGCATCGTAGACAATAGCTGGTATATACGCGACAGGGATGGTTATGCTCTGCCACTGGTACGAGGCGAACACTGGCAGTTCCTCGCACTCTCTGGTGGCCTTCCCGTCGATTTCGCCGCTGAATGGAACGGTGAGGTCCTCACGCCCTTATGCGTGCTAGCTGAGGGCGTGTACTGCAAACTCTAAAAGGAGGATATCATGCAATTGCAACTTGACGACGTGGAAACAATCTGGCAAGGAGGGACGCTGGTACAGCGTCGCCGGTTGCTCGCACAACTGCGTAGTATAAAATCTGGACTGGCTCGACAATGGCTCCTGGATGTCTGGAAAAAAGAAAAAGCTGAGGCACGCCTGGGACTGCTTGATACTCTAAAAATCGGCCTATCGAGTGAAGATGAACCTTTTCTAGAAGATGTACTTGATGATCGCAACGAAAGTGTACGCGAAGCCGCTGCTCTCCAGCTCGCTCTTCTCCCAACATCAGCATTGCTTGGACGTATGGAAGCGCGGGCCGATAGGATGCTGCACTACGAAAATGGGAAGCTTATCCTTACAAATCCTGGTAAGATCGACAAAACATGGTTACGCGATGGTATCACTGAGCTTCCACCACAGAGTAGAGAAAGGGAGGTCTGGTATCCCAGGCAGGTACTTACACTTGTACCTCTTAACCACTGGGAGGAGCATTTCGCAGCTCAACCCAGTGATCTCATTAACGCCGCGACTGCTGGCGATCTGAATGAACTGCTGCTCTCATGCTGGTCCTACGCTGCTCTCCGCAGTGAGGCTCCTCAATGGTTGGAGCCTCTCTGGAAATGGTGGTGTACAAAGCCGCTCAATACCACTATACGCAATGTATCGTTGACTTCCCTTTATAAAGCAATCACTACGCGACTTCCACAACATGTAATAGAGTGGTATGCACAACAATATACTGCCAGAGATGAACATTGGGAGAATCTCCTGGCAGCGCTTCCCACACCCTGGAGCGAACAATTTAGCGCTGCACGCCTGGAGGAACTGAGAGAGTACCTTCTAGAATTTAACGATGGCACACATCCCTCATATCAGTGGCACAATGTGCTCACAACAACAGCCCTGGCACTTCCTCCTGCTAGCTTCAAGAACGCACTTCGTCCCTGGAAATTCCCAGATGAAATGAACTGGCAGCTACAACAATGGCAGCGTCAACTCAATCAATTCACAGCTCTCATACTCATGCGAAAACGCATGATCGAGGAAATCTCATGAATAATCTCGCGACAACCGCTCTCATCGGAACAGGGCAACTGGGCAACAAAGAACTTGTGACTGAAACCCCCGTCGATACACTTACAGCCCAGCTTCTTGACAGTGAAAGGGAACGAGTATTGCTTCTCGCAGCAGGTGCTCTTGCCGTTTATAAGCAGGCCGGTCATCTTCCTGATCCTGCTCCCGAAGGGCCGCTACCAGCGCAACAAGAGGCACAGCCCGCCTGCTCACCCAGATTTGCCTCTCTACTGGAGGAGTTTCTGCATGGCAAACAACGAGAACTCTTGCCAGAGGCTTTGCAGCGTCTAGAGCAGTCAGGCAAACGGCTGCCGTTCGCGTTGTTACCAACGGCGTTGAATTACGGAGCAAAGTCACGCGAGATACGCTCATTGCTCATCCCCGTCCTTGGCAAACGTGGGGTCTGGCTCAGTTCCTTCGAGCCAGACTGGTCCTGGGCCTCACACTTCTTACTGGAGAGCGATCTCGCCCAACTCGATGACGTGGAAACAATCTGGCAGGAAGGCACGCTGGGCCAGCGCCGCCAGGTTCTCGAACGCTTGCGCACCATAAACCCGGCTCAAGCGCGCCAATGGTTGACAGATGTCTGGAAAAAAGAAAGGGCTGAGGCACGCCTCGAACTGCTCTCAACCCTTCAGGTCGCTCTTTCAGATGAAGACGAACCTTTTCTGGAGCAAGCGCTCGATGATCGGAGTAGTGGTGTGCGTGAAGCCGCTTCCCTGCTGCTTGCTCGTCTTCCAAACTCAGCATTGATCCGGCGTATGATCGAACGTGCCGACACAATGCTGCACTTTCAGGATGGCTGGTTCCTCCTTACCTCTCCTGCCAGGATTGACAGTACCTGGCAGCGCGACGGCATCGCCGCGTTAGCGGAACAAAGCACAGCGGTAGACACCCAGTACCTGTGGCGGGTCTTCTCGCTTGTTCCTCTAGCCCATTGGGAGCAGCGCTCTGGGTTGACACCTGCTGAGCTGATTGCCGCTGCGCCCAGAGATAACTTGGGAGATCTCTTAATCAAGAGTTGGGCGTACGCCGCCCAATTCTCCATATCCCCTGACTGGCTAGAACCACTCTGGGCATGGTGGTGCCGCAACCCTAGCACATCTACCATTCGCAACGTTCCTTCAACCACGCTCTTTACAAAAATAGCCGCTCAACTGCCACAGCATAATGCGGAACAGCATGTATTGCAAAGGCTCGCACAGCAGAAATCGTGGGAAATTCTCCTGACCACACTTCCCCGACCCTGGAGCGAACACTTTGCTCAGAACTGCCTGGAAGTGCTCAGAAGCTATATTCGCGAACTTGATCCTCGGCTACACCTTACGTACGATTGGCAGGAGGCATTAACAGCAGTAGCACTGGCACTACCACCAGCTTGCTTTGACGCCGCCTGTCTCCCCTGGCAACTGCCAGGGGAGACAACCTGGCAGGTTCAGCAATGGCAAGATGGAATTGTACAATTCACAGCTTTAATACAGACACGAAAACACATTTTAGAGGAGATACATTGATGACAACAACAACTAACAATCCTACTCATACTGACACCAATGAAACGCTCAATGCTGTCCTACGTCAGCATGCCGAACAACAGTACGCCGAAGAACTGACTGAGCTGGCCAAAGCCGATACAAAGCAGCGCCCACCGAACTGGACCCTCTCTCCCTGGGCCGTCCGCACCTATCTGCTTGGTGACACGCTCCCCAACGGCTTCGTCGTGACCCCTAAATATATCGGCAAACCTCGCCTGATCGAGATTGCCGTTGCAACGCTGGCAACCGACCGAGCACTGCTCCTCTATGGCTTGCCCGGTACTGCCAAATCGTGGGTAAGCGAACATCTCGCGGCAGCGATTACCGGCGACTCCACTCTGCTTATCCAGGGAACAGCAGGCACCGACGAAAACGCGATCCGCTACGGCTGGAACTACGCGCGTCTGCTCGTCGAAGGACCTTCGCCCGCCGCGCTCGTTGTAAGTCCGATGATGCAGGCAATGAAGACGGGCAAAATCGCGCGCATTGAGGAACTGACACGCATCCCCAGCGAGGTACAGGACACCCTGATCACGATTCTCTCCGAGAAAACTCTGCCCATTCCAGAACTGAATACAGAGGAGCAGGCAAACAAGGGCTTCAACGTCATCGCTACTGCCAATAACCGTGACAAGGGCGTCAATGAACTCTCCAGCGCTCTAATGCGCCGCTTCAATACGGTCGTGCTCCCTCTGCCCGACACTATAGAGGAAGAGATCGAGATTGTTGACCGCCGCGTCGCCAGCCTTGGCAAAGCCCTTGAGCTACCCGCTGAAAAGCCAGCGCTTGAGGAGATTCGCCGCGTTGTCACTGTATTCCGCGAACTGCGTTCTGGCGTGACCTCGGACGGCAAGACAAAGCTGAAATCGCCCAGCGGCACTCTCTCGACTGCCGAAGCTATTTCAGTTCTCAATAACGGTCTGGCGATGGCCGCCTACTACGGTGACGGTTCGCTGAAGGCAGACGATCTGGCCGCTGGCTTGATCGGTTCAATAGTGAAAGATCCTGTGCAGGACCGCGTGGTCTGGCTGGAATACCTGCAAACCGTTGTAAAAGAACGTGATGGTTGGAAAGACCTCTATCGTGCCTGCCGCGAGGTGCTCTAGCTATGGCTATTTCTGTGTTCGGCGTGCGCCATCATGGTCCAGGATGCGCACGCAGCCTGCGAACCGCTTTAGAAAGACTGGAACCAGACGTTGTGCTTGTCGAGGGACCACCTGACGCACAGGCAGTCCTCCCTCTACTCGCTCATAAGGAGATGAAACCGCCGGTTGCCCTGCTCATCTACGCGCCCGACGATCCTAAACACGCCGTCTATTACCCATTTACTCACTTCTCCCCTGAGTGGCAGGCGCTGCAATACGCATCTAGTCACAGCATACCTGCTCGTTTCATGGATCTTCCTCAGACAATTCAAATGGCGCGTATGCCTGCGCCAGCAGAGGAGGAATTAGCATCCTCTTCCGTACATACTAGCGCGAAAGGGACTGACAACCGCGTAGGGTGCGACTCTTGCGTATGTTCCACCGGCTTGCATCTCGACCAGCGAGAGGTCGTAAGGCCCTCCTCTACGCGAAATCCCGCAACAGCGACTTTGCCCTCTGCCGAACCAACTTCCCTCGAAGACGATCCGCTCGCTCTGCTAGCTCGTGCCGCTGGCTATACCGATAACGAGCTGTGGTGGGAACGCGAGATCGAACTGCGTCAGGATGCCAGCAATCTCTTCGATGGCATTCTAGAGGCGATGAGTGAACTGCGCGCCGATAAGCCGCCGAAGAATGAGGAGGAGGCCCAGCGCGAAGCCCATATGCGCCAGACGATCCGCGCCGCGCAAAAAGAGGGCTTTAAGCGTATCGCCGTCGTCTGCGGAGCATGGCATGCTCCGGTACTGGTCGAGCCTGGACCTGCAAAAGCCGATACTGCTCTGTTAAGCGGCCTACCCAGGATTAAGGTCGAAGCTACCTGGATTCCCTGGACCAATTCACGTCTCTCCTATCGCAGCGGTTATGGTGCAGGTGTTACCTCGCCAGGTTGGTATGAGCATCTCTGGACTGCACCCGACCGCATCACTATTCGCTGGCTCACCCGCGCCGCCCATCTCTTACGCGAACAGGGACTCGACACCTCTTCAGCGAGTGTGATCGAAGCTGTTCGTCTCAGCGAATCGCTTGCCGCCCTACGCGATCTCCCCATGCCTGCACTCGCCGAACAACACCAGGCGATCCTGTCCGTCCTCTGCAACGGCAACGAGACTCCTATGGCTATTATCCGCGATAAGCTGGAGATCGGCGAGAAGATGGGTGAGGTCCCGGCAGAAGCGCCTGCCGTGCCTCTCCAACGTGATCTTGAGACACAACAACGACAGTTGCGCCTCAAGCCCTCGGCCGAGATCGTCTCACTCGACCTCGATTTACGCAAGGACACTGACCGCAAGCGGAGCCAGCTCCTCCATCGGTTGCGCCTGCTGAATATCGAATGGGGCAAGCCACAGCGCATCACTGGCAAGTCAGGCACCTTTCACGAATACTGGCAGCTGCAATGGCAGGTTGAATTTGTTGTTTCTCTGATCGAAGCCAATATCTGGGGTAACACCGTTGCCGGTGCTGCCTCAGCATATGTGCGCTACACTGCAGCCAATACCCAGGAGCTACCCGCCCTCAGCAAGTTGCTTGATCAGGCTATTCTTGCAGAACTACCTGAGGCCATTGATGCTCTCCTTGCAGAGATACAGCAGCGTGCCGCCATCTCCTCCGATGTGCGCCACCTGATGGATTCGCTGCCACCACTTGCACGTGTGGCACGCTATAGCAATGTTCGTCAAACACAAAGCGAAAGAATCCTTCCCGTTATCGATGGACTCTTCGAGCGTGTCATTATCGCTCTCCCTGGCGCTTGCAGCTCATTGGATGACGACGCGGCACAGCAGATGCTCGCTAGCATAGATAACGTTGGGCAAAGCATTGCACTACTTGACCGTGATGAGCAACGTAAGGAGTGGCAGGCGACGTTGCGCGGACTGCTGGACAATGAAGCGGTACACGGCCTGTTGCGTGGTCGTTGTTGCCGTCTGCTTCTCGAACAAAACGCACTTTCAACAGAAGCGCTGCTACGTATCACCCGCCTCGCACTCTCAACAGCCAATCCAGTCGCCCAGGCTGCATCCTGGATAGAAGGTGTGTTGCGCGGTAGTGGCCTGACCATTCTGCACCAGGGGGGACTGTGGCATGCGCTCAACAACTGGCTAAGCGAGCTTTCAACAGAAACATTCGAGGCGCTCTTGCCTATTCTCCGTCGTGCCTTCTCCGGCTTCCAACCTCCTGAGCGACGCAAAATGGGCGAACTGGTCAAGCATCTGGGTTCGAGTGTAACACAGACAACCGAGAAGCCTGTTGCAACAGGAACAATACTCTCTACAATTCATCAGCAGCGCGCCAACAGCGCGTTGCCGGTCTTAGCACAGATTATGGGGGTATCCTTCGATGACAATTGACGAGAAAGAGCGCCTGCGCCGCTGGCGACTTGTCCTTGGTAAAAACGCGGCTGACAGCCTTGGGAGCGAAGGCGGAGAGGGATTCTCCTTAAGCGGACGTGACCGGGGCATGGACAACGTTCTGGAAGCTCTCTACGACTCGAATCGTTCCGCCGGGCTGGGTAGCTCATCTCCAAACGTCGTACGCTGGCTCGGCGACATCCGCACTTACTTCCCCTCATCGAGCGTACGTGTTATGCAGCAAGACGCACTGGAGCGCTTACGCCTCACACAGATGCTCCTGGAGCCGGAGATGCTAGAGCAGGTAGACGCTGATGTCCACCTGGTCGCTTCCCTGCTCACGCTCAGCAAGGTCATTCCAGAGGCGACGAAGGACACCGCGCGCCAGGTCGTGCGTAAAGTGGTGCAGGAGTTGGAGCGACGACTGGCAAACCCGCTTCAGCAAGCTGTTCGCGGTAGCCTCAATCGCGCTACCCGCACACACCGGCCTCGTGCGAACGAAATCAACTGGGATCGTACCATTCGTGCCAACCTGAAAAACTACCTGCCTGAACACGGCACCATCATCGCGGAGCAGCTCATCGGACACGGGCACAAACGTTCTGCGTTACGCGATATCGTGCTCTGCGTCGATCAAAGCGGCTCCATGGCAACCTCAGTTGTCTACTCCGGCATCTTCGGAGCTGTCCTGGCCTCGATCAAAGCCGTCAGTACACGTATGGTCGTCTTCGATACCGCTGTAGTGGACCTCACCGACGACCTGCAAGACCCCGTCGATCTGCTCTTCGGCACTCAACTCGGCGGTGGCACCGATATCGATCAGGCACTGGCCTATTGTCAGCAGGTAATCACCCGCCCGGCACAAACAATTCTCGTCCTGATCACCGATCTGTATGAAGGGGGCAACCAACAGCAGATGCTACGCCGCGCCGCCGAACTCGTCAGTAGCGGTGTACAGGTCGTCTGTCTGCTGGCATTGAGCGACAGGGGTGCACCCGGCTTCGATCAACGCAATGCCGCAGCCCTGGCATGCATGGGCATACCCGCCTTCGCCTGTACACCCGACCTCTTCCCCGACCTGATGGCTGCCGCGATCCAGAAACAGGACCTCTCGATCTGGGCCGCCAAAAACGACATCGTCACGGCCCGTCCAGATGGCTAACGTATAACGTACATCTGGACAATGCCATACACACCTAACAAATCAATCAACCATATAGCATTCAGGCTTTGCTTGCTTTTTCGAGTGCTGCTAGAAGTGTTTGTAGGTCATAGGAATCAGTGTGCATCTGGCCGTTGATGAAAAACGTTGGTGTCCCTGCGACGCCGCTCAGGTCGCCGCTCTCAACATCCTCTGCAACCTGACTTGTATAGAT
>DAOUDD010000235.1:0-3334 GCA_034431765.1 Ktedonobacteraceae bacterium
CTCAGCAACGATGTCACGCTGGTACGTACGGCTCTGACAGGAAACTTAATCAGCTTCGCGCAAAACATCCTGACACTCATTCTGGGTATCGCCGTCCTTCTCATCGGTCCTGAGACGCTGCTCAGGCAGGCGAACGCGCTCAATATCCACATTCCCACCTCACATCCCACCGGTGATTTTGGTCCCACCGTCTTCACACTTGCGCTCACGCTTTTGCCGTTAATCCTGTTACCAGTGATTATGGGACGTTTTCTGAACAAGATTGTACGGCAGGAATTAGAGCTGCTTGGCGAGGCAACGGCGGCATCGGAGGAGGCGATCAGCAACACAAAGATCGTCAAAGCGTTCACGCGTGAAGAGTACGAGACGCAGCGCTATGTTGCCCTGGCACAGCAGCAGTTTGTGCTTTCACGCAGAAGAGCACGCCTGAGCAGCATTCTACAAGCCTTGACAACGTTAGCCGGCCTTGGTGGGATGGCAGCATTTCTCTGGTACGGGGGAAATGCTGTTCTGGATGGTACTCTAACCATCGGCTCGCTGACCATGATCGTCATCTACATCACCGTGCTCTCGCGCCCCTTTATCGGCCTGAGCAACCTCTACGGCCAGTTCCAGATCGCGCTTGGCGCGGCAGAGCGTCTATTCAACCTGCTTGACCAACCTGTTACGATTGCCGACGAGCCTGACGCACCACCTCTATCTGTAGTGGAAGGACGGGTGCGTTTTGAAGCGGTTGAATTTGGGTATAACGAGACTACGAGAGTCTTGCACTCACTCTCGTTCGAGGCGGAGCCGGGAAAGGTGCTGGCGCTGGTGGGACCGAGCGGGGCAGGAAAAACAACGATAGCGAATCTGATTCCACGCTTCTTTGACGTGCAGCAGGGACGCATCACGGTAGATGGCTCCGATATTCGCCATGTGAGGGTCAAAAGCCTGCGCGAACAGATTGGCATTGTCTTGCAGGAGCCGGTGCTGTTCGGCACGACGATCCGCGAGAATATCGCCTATGGTCGGCTGGATGCCTCGCAGCAGGAGATAGAAGCCGTCGCACGTGCAGCGAACGCACACGAGTTTATCCTCCGCTTGCCGGATGGCTACGAGACGCTCGTAGGAGAACGTGGCGTCAAGCTCTCGGGTGGGCAGCGCCAGCGCATCGCTATTGCACGAGCGCTGCTGCGCGATCCACGCATCCTCATCCTCGACGAAGCCACCAGCTCGCTCGACAACGAAAGCGAAGCCCTGGTACAGGAGGCGCTTGAACGCCTGATGCATAACCGTACCACCATTGTCATTGCTCACCGGCTCAGCACCGTGCAGAATGCCGATAAGATTGTCGTGCTCGAACATGGCCGGATCGTGGAGCAGGGACGGCACGCAGAACTACTCGCACACGAAGGGGTCTATCATCGCCTCTACACACGCAACCTGCAGGCGCAGGGTGATCAGCAGTCGAACACTGACCAGCAGATGTCGTTCCGCAAGCGCTGATCATCCAGGACCAGTTCGCGGATCGCCTCTGGAAGCTGGTTCCGCTGCCATCGGCACTCAAGCCGCCCCCAGCTCTCAGCCGCTCCTGAAGGCGCGGCTGCACGCGCAGCCTTGATAGCGTAAGCGGCTGCACCAAGTTCGTGTGCGGCAACATGCGCCACCACCGCAGCCTGGCCGGCTGCATATGCGGCAAAGCGCGACGATCCATGTAAATCCCGCGCTGCACCCATTGCATGGCCGCCTGATGCGCGTGTTTCCATCATTTTGAGTTCCCCACGTGTCCACGCGCGAGCTGCTTCGATTGCCTGACGAGGTCGCGGGTCTTCTGGTTGTGCCGACTCAAACAGGTGCAGGACGTGTTCCGCACACGTTGCAGCCCACAGGGCGAGCAGTTGATGATTGGAATCTGTGAGCGTCCCCCCGCGGCGGATGGTGATGAAGCGAGGGTCGCGCTCTTTCGGCAGGATCACGGCTGCACTCCTTTCAAATGGTCAAAATTTGTTTTTGCCATAGATATATCTTATAGCTATACCTGAACCAACGCAAGATAACTGTGATTGTTTCCAATCAACAGCTATTAGCTCTTGAATTATCAATGTATTGTGAGTTTGAAGAGCTTAACAAAATGTAATTAACTTTTCAAACAGACTCTCAATCTATGAACGGCAATCCCTTTTAATTGCTGAGATTTTTGGAGTATTTCGTTCACAAAAGTTTTAGCACTAAAAACACTGCAACTCTGTTGACGCAAGCATACAATCGAGCGGGAAAACCCGGTGATATCTATCATGGTTAAGCAATATGACAGCAGGTGTCAACAAATGGATATATCCTTTATATAAAGAGGAGGTAGAGCATTCTATTTTCACCAGGGATACCAGCATATCGGGAGGTTGCTATGCAGTATGGTTTCATTATTCCGCGTGGTGATGCGGATACAATTCTTGCAATGGCGATAGAGGCAGAAGAGGCTGGTTGGGATGGAATCTTCTATTGGGACGGTATGTATATCGAGTCGGCGGGCAATATGTACGATCCGTGGGTAATGCTGGCGGCGATAGCGATGCGCACACAGCGTGTACGTATCGGGGCTGTCCTGACCCCACCATCGCGCCGTCGCCCCTGGAAGCTGGCGCGCGAAACAGTTACCGTCGATCACCTCTCGCAGGGGCGGCTCGTCTTCCCCGTCGGCCTGGGTGCGTTGGATGATGGCGGCTTTGGCAAGGTGGGTGAAGCTACGGAGCGTAAGGTACGGGCACAACTGCTCGACGAGTCTCTGGAGATTATAACGGGACTGTGGAGTGGGCAGCCCTTCAGTTATCATGGGCAGCACTATCATCTAGATGAAATGACCTTCCTGCCACCGCCTGTGCAGAAACCGCGCATCCCCATCTGGGTCGTGGGAGCGTGGCCGCGCACAAAATCGATGCAACGTGCTCTGCGCTACGATGGTCTGCTCCCCACGAAAGTCAATCCCGATGGCAGCCCTGGAAATGTCACACCTGATGATATCCGAGCCATCAAAGCCTACAGCGCAGAAAATCGCACTCAGACCACCCCTTTTGACATCATCTGGGAGGGCGAAACACCCGGAGATGATCGTAACGCAGCCAGCACTATCATCAAGCCCTACATTGACGCTGGTATTACCTGGTGGATGGAATCGCGCTGGACTACAGAGGATCTTGAGCTTGTACGTACACGCATCAGGCAGGGACCGCCTCGCGTGTATGAAGCGTGACATGTGTTTGTTGATTTTTGAGTTTTTGTAATATGAAAGGAAATAGTTATGACAAAGCTGTTTGGACCCGATTTTATCAGTTTGCAGGTGCGCGATTTCTCCTCC
>DAOUDD010000236.1:0-8069 GCA_034431765.1 Ktedonobacteraceae bacterium
TGGTAGGGATAGAGCGGCATGCCGAGCACCTGCGAGGCAAACGTGCCGATATCAAGGGGGAGCTGGCTCATCAGGTTTCCGAAATCGTGGGGGAGAGATGGAAGAGGAGATTAGTAGGAGAGAAAACTCTCTTCCCAAAGAATATCACATTGAGAACAAGAATTCAAGTGTGCAAAAATGCTGAAATATCACTCTATGCTGAGAGCACATCATCTCACGCAGTACTATGACCTCGACGCATTTTGCTTCTGTATGTTATACTTGCCTCCGCATACAGAAGCCTCTCGCTTCTACCCTGATCAGCGAGGAAATAATGCAGAGTCGGATGGGCCTTGCACACGCAGAACTTGCGCTTCCCACTTCAACAGCACAAAAGCAGTATAGTACCCCTCGATCATACAAAGTTTCCCCTCTTATTATCCTCCTTCTACTTATCACCGCTGCTCTTATTCCTCGATTGTTGTTAGCGGGAAGGCTTGATATGGTGACTGACGAGTTTATCTATATCCTCAGTGGCAAGGTGTATATGCCGCTGCTGCGCCATCTTCCCACGTACCTGAATTCCGCCGATTGGCTCTACAACAATGAGCATCCTCCATTCGTCAAGCTCTTGATAGGTCTGATAGTCACCTTCAACGCACTGCTCGGTCATCCTTTTGATGAGCTTTTTGTCGCGCGCCTACCAAGCGTTTTTTTCGGGACGCTGCTCGTAGTCGGTGTATATCTGTTGGGACGAGCTCCGCTTGGCAGAACGGCGGCCTTGCTTGCGGCGCTCTGTCTGGCCTTTAGCCCGTGGTTTGTCTATTTCAGTGCGCTCGCCTACCTGGATATACCGATGACGGCGTGCGCGACCCTGGCCTGCCTACTTGCATGGCATGCGCAGCAGAAGCCTCGGCTGTATCTGCTAATCGCGCTCTTACTGGGCATAGCTATCGACAGTAAGTATACGGCAGCGCTAGCAATTCCAGGTATTGTTCTTTTCACACTTTATTGCGTGCTCTTTATTCGTCCGCGACTTTCGCAAGAACAATGCTCAGCACTGCCGTGGCGTTACTGGAGCGCAGCGCTCATGCTCCTACCGCTGACCTTTCTCGCGCTGGACCCGGCGATCTGGCCCGCTCCGCTCTCTCGCTTGTGGCAGAGCATTCTGTTCGACTGGCAGCACTCGGTTCAGGGCCACCCGACCTTTCTGGCCGGTTCCTATGCGGAGCATGTGCCACATTGGAGCATTCTCTACATCCTCTTCGTCAAGTTGAGTGCCTTTGTAACGCTGCCCGCGCTCGGCTTTGTTGTGTTCGCGCTGGTCAGGCTCGGCTGCTTTTCCCTATCTACCATGATCCGTACTGGACACACACCGCGTAGGGTGAAGGCCTTGCGCCCTCCCGTTCGATGGGGATCACCCGAGGCAAGCATTGTGCAGACCGAACGCGGGCGACCACAAGGGTCCTGCTCTTTACACCCTACGCGTTCAAATTCAACTGTGCAGGAGTTGCAGCAGGCTTTTCTCTTGCTCTGGTTGCTGCCAACAGTGGGGATGTTTAGCCTGCTCAATATTGTTGTCGGCACACATTATGAGCTTCCCGCGGCTGTACCAGTCGTGCTGGCTGGAGCGTATAGTATGGTAAGGATCGAACGGCTCGTCTGGCAAAACAGGTGGATATGGCGAACAAAGGTAAATGTTGACGAAATGGACTTTATGAATGATGGTCCCTACGAAGGCGCTCAAGCGCGAAGTAGGGGCAAAGGGAGAGAAAACCGAACCATTTTTGAGGAGAAAGAGACTTCGTCAACAGAATCTATCATTTATGGCGTGCGTGGTGTCGGAGTGCGCAGGGGATGGCCCTCGGCATTTGTACGGTTGTGCCTATTAACGATCCTTTTCGTAGGTCCACATCTGCTTGGGCTGAGCACGACGTACGCGGCTGAGGGGTATAGCAGTGAGTTTTTTCGAGGGGAAAATGCTTCGCTCCAGGTAGCCTATCCTGGCTATCGCGAAGCTTTACAATGGCTGGCAACGTCTGAACATAGGCAGGTACAGGTGGAATTGGTCGCGTTGCTCCAAACGTTACGTATCAGTGACCATGGTGTCTCCTGGTACGCTTATAATAGCGACCTGGTGCATAGGTTTCGGCTCACAGCGGTCACGCCTGAGCAGCGAGAGTACTCAGCCAACTATCTGATCTGGCCGATGCATTTGATACAGCGAGGCTTTCTACCACCACAGGCGTGGCGAGAACACATTATTCACCAGGTTATAGGGGGAGAGACAGTTTATTGTTATGTTCTGGCGAAAGAGGCAAGGGGCGTTGGTTAGAGTTAGAAGTTCAATCCCGCAGTTACAGTATTCTATAGAGAGATTCTGTTGGCGAATTTGGGTGCAGTGGGTAAACAGAGGTGATAGTAGCATCATTTTGTCGGCACAATCTGTCTATGCATGTCAACGAGTAGGGGAGGCTTAATGGAAGTTTCATCCTACACGACGCGCCCTGCGACGAAATCAACCTCTGCTCGCTATATCTTCTGGCTCTTCTTTTCGACGCGTCTCCTACTTGTCGTCGTTACCTATATTGCCTATGTACTCTTTACTGTTGCCAAACCATATTCCAGTACTCCGGTTGATGCCGGTCTTTTCAGTAGTTGGAATCAGTGGGATGCGCAAAGGTATACGCATATTGCACAAAATGGCTATCTGCCAGCAGATGTCGTTTTTTTTCCACTTCTTCCTTTCCTGATCTCTTGCATCGCTCGTGTCCTGGGGAGTTGGAGCTATATTCCAGTGGGGATGCTCATCAGTAACCTTGTGTTATTGGGCACCCTTTTTCTGCTCTACAAACTGTTGCTTGAGGATGTGGAGGAAGAGACAGTTCAGCGTACGCTGCTGTATCTGTGTATTTTTCCTACTGCACTCTTCTTTTTTGCCGCCTACAACGAGTCACTCTACCTGTTCTTTACAGTTGCTACCTTTTTTGCGCTGCACCGGCAACGCTGGTGGTTAGCAGGCTGCCTCGGTTTATTCGCCGCGCTCACACGTTCAGCAGGTATTCTCCTGGTTGTTCCCTATCTCTACGAGTTGTGGACGCAACGCGCTACTCTGTTTCCCACTCAGGCGACACAAAGCTCTTCATTAGAGCAAGAGTTGGAGCGGGGCAAGCCCGCTCCCTACGCGCCCATCGTTTCTTCTCTCAAGGACCGCCATGACGTTTGGCAGAGCATTACATCCGTCACATTCTCACTCTACACGATGGTCAAGATTAATTATCGCCAGCTGCTACCAGTTGTGCTGATTCCACTGGGGACCGCTATTTTCGCTCTCTACTGCTGGATGACGGTGGGAAGTCCGCTGGCGTTTATTACAGAGCAGGGCGACCATGGTCGGCATCTGACATGGCCGTGGGTAGGCATTCTACAAACAGTGTATAAATTGCTCTTCACGCAGGGCTTTGGCTCGTCAAACCAGGCTCACCTGCTACTAGATCTAAGCGCAACACTGGGTTGTATCGCGCTGATTGTACTGGGTTGGCACAGGATTCGTCGTAGCTATAGTATATGGATGGCTGTCGTGATGCTTTACCTGCTGCTAGATCCGGCAACTGATAAGGCAAATCCTTTGCTCTCGCAACAGCGTTTCGTGCTGGAGTTCTTTCCGGCATTCCTGACACTTGCGCTGTTGACCCGCAAGGCACCACGCTTGCATACAGCTTTGCAGGTCGTCTTTCCGACCCTGCTGGCCGTGCTAAGTATTGGCTTTCTGCTGGGACGCTGGGTGGTATAAGTACTATGATCAGAATGGATCTGAAACAACAGAATAGTTCGGAAGCAAGGCAAACACCGCTCGCTCAAAAAAACCTTGTTCGACGTGTGTTAGAACAGGTTTCGCTGGGGAATATTCTCCTGTTGTTTCTCCTCACCCGCTTAATGCTGGTAGCGGTGACATATTTTGGGATTATTCTGCTGACGCAAGATAAATATGCGGGTAATGCAGTCCCTCTAGCAACGTTTATTGATGCCTGGAATCGTTGGGATGCACAACGGTACGTACATATCGCGCAGGGTGGATATTTCTGGGATGCAGCAATTCATACACATACGGCGCATTCAAGCTATTCGCCTCTCTCGAACTTTGCCTTCTTCCCGCTTTTTCCGCTCCTCATTTCGCTGGGCATACAGCTCTTCGGTCCCGGAAGTGCACCTGTGCTTGGCATGTTGATCAGCAACCTCGCGCTTCTAGGCACGCTCGTCCTGCTTTATGTGCTAGCGAAAGAGATTGCGGGAGAGAAAGTTGCGCATCGTACGCTGCTCTATCTCTGTATCTTCCCAACAGAATTTTTCTTTTTTAGTGCCTACAATGAATCGCTCTTCCTCTTATTTACTGTCGCGGCATTTCTGGCGCTTCGTAAGCAGCGCTGGTGGCTTGCCGGTCTATGTGGTTTCCTGGCGGCGCTGACACGATCAGCGGGCATCTGGTTCATCCTTCCTTTTGTTTATGAGTTATGGAGACAACGAGAAGCCATCAGAGAAAGTGTAGGACGTGTTCTCTATAGCACGTTGCCATTGTTGCTCATCCCACTTGGATTATTGGTGTTCGCGTTCTACTGTTGGCAGCAGAGCGGAGACCCGTTGGCCTTCGCGTCTGTTCAGATACTCTGGGGCCGCCAGCTCGCCTGGCCGTGGCAGGGGATTGTGCAGAACCTGTTTGAAATTTTCTGGAACCAGCCCTTCGGCTCATTTTTCCAGGTGCACGACCTGCTTGACCTCAGCGCTACCCTTGGCCTGCTCACGTTGATTCTTCTCGGCTGGCGCAGACTACCACGAGGCTACTCGCTCTGGATGGGGGTGCTGCTGCTGTACATTCTACTTACGCCGAGCACCGGGCAGCACGATGCCCTGCCCTCGAATCAGCGCTTCGTGCTAGAGTTCTTTCCCGCCTTTATCACATTAGCAGGACTTGGTATTCGTCATCCACGGCTACATACGACACTTGTCTGGGTCTTTCCAGCGCTCCTCGCAACACTCACACTGCTATTCGTGATGGGGAAATGGATGGTATAGGAGCAGGAAAACGTGAATCTACTACAACATCGCTCACATTCAACAGAAGCAGTTTCTGTACCAGCTCCCACTAAAAGGACTGGAAGTACAGGTTTGCTCTTTTGTATGATAGCACTACTGCTCTGCCTGCTTTTAACTATCCCGCCGATGTTACGGGTTGCAAGTATCGATCCACTTCTGCCACCGCTGCTTAACAATGCCCTTACGCTTGTTGGAGGCTGGCTCCCCACAAACCTTGGGTTTAGTACCGATAAATTCACAGCGGAGATGCTGACGCACAATCTGCTGTATATCGTGCTCATCGGCTGCGAGTTTCTCGTCTACGGGTTGGCTGTGTGGTTGTTGCAGCGTCAGGCTCCCAATAGCGCACAACAAGGTAAGCAGAGGATTATCCTGCTAGGGGCCATTATAGGGGGAGTGGTGCTGCTGTTTACACCTGCCCTCTTCTCACACGATATGTATTCATACACAGCCTATGGCCGCTTGCTGGTAGTATATCACGTCAATCCCTATTTTGTTGCTCCTTCAGCCTTTCCGCATGATCCGTTCTACTTACTCAACGATTGGAAGAACGCGACGACCGCCTATGGGCCGATCTGGATGTACCTCAGTACACTCGTCACGCTGCTCGCAGGCGATAGTATCACGCGCTATATTCTGCTCTACCGTGCGCTTGAGTTCGTGGCCTATCTGCTCAACATCTTGCTTGTGCGCAAAATTCTGTGTGCGCAACAGGCCACCCCGCGAACCATCTCAACTGGTATGCTCCTCTACGCATGGAATCCATTGATTATGCAGGAAAGCTGTTTACAGGGGCATAACGATACGTGGATGATAACGTTCATGCTGCTGGGTCTGCTTTTCCTGGTGAAAAACGTTAGCACAACGAGTGCTCCGAATGATGGTGGCAACACAATGGTGCCTGGAGCACATTTGGGAGCTACCCCGACAGCGGATGCCATGAATACGAGTGGTAGTACAATTGTGCCAACAACAGTGTCAAGGGCATATTTGGGAGCCACCCCAACAGCGGACGCCATGAATGATGGTCCCTACGAAGGCGCTCAAGCGCGAGAGGTGGGGGAAGGGGGAAAAGGCCGAACGGTTTATGGAAGGGGGGGTATGTTGCGTGTGGGGATGCAGGGCTGGCTGGGCCTTGCTCTGCCTTTGCTTTGTCTGACTGCGTCTGTGCTAGTGAAGGCTGCGAGTGCGCCGGTGTTGTTGTTCTGTTTTGTGTTGTTGGCGCGACGTTCTTTCCAGATTTCGCAATCTAGAGGTAGGGGAAGCTCAGAGTTTGTGAGCAGGAGCGAGGCAAGCACGCTCCCTACGCGGCTATCGTTGTGGACGTTACTGAGATGGTTTAGGCGAGGTGCCTTGTCTGGCAGGGATAAGCGACTCGTAATAAGGAGTGCAGAAGGATGCGGCGGGCGCGCGGGGGAACACAGCGGGCGCGAGGGGGAACACAGCGGGCGCGAGGAGGAACATAGCGGGCGCGCGAGGGGATACCACGGGCGCGATAAATCTGGCCCCTATTTTTTGGGCGATAAATCGCTGGGGTTCTTTCTGTATAGCGTTTGGGAGCGTCGGTTTGTGGCTATAGGAAGCGCAGGATTGAGTTGTGTAGTGTTGGTGCTGGTGCTGTATGGGCCGTTCTGGGTCGGGCATGATTTGGGGGCAATTGTGAGGAGCGTGCAGTCAGTGGCGGTGGCGAATGAAGCTTTTGGTTCGATCTATACGGCTATTCATCATTCGATCGAGGTTTATGGTTTACCAGCGGTTCCCTGGCAAGCGGCGATAGTAAGCACTCTGGACCATTTGCAGTTCTGGCAACGTATCAATCTGTTCACATTTATACTGTTTTTCGTGGGTGGTTGCGTCTGTCTCTGGTGGAGACCAACTGTTCAAATGCTCATACAGGTGACGCTTGTGCTGTTTGGCGCTGTTCTCTTGCTCACAACCTGGTTCCTGCCCTGGTATGTCACGTGGATGGTGGCACTGGCTGTTATCAGCATCGGTTGGTCTCGCCAGCGTCTTATGCGTGCGTTGATCGGCTTCACCCTCGCCTTTTCTGCTAGCTCGCACATGATTTACTTTTTCTTCAATATCCGCCCACGGATGCGGGATTGGCTGGGTTGGAATTTCCTCACAACTATTGGCCCTCCACTCCTCCTCTTCAGTGTGTTGCTTGCTGTACCTATCTTTTCGGCTATAAGAAATACTCAGAAAACGAAGAGAGTATTGAAACGCGGTGAGATGTAGGGCTTTTGCAACGCTCTCGATTGCGTCAGGAAGAAAGATGCCGGCGTTCCAGTGGTTCGCTTCGACGATGATGTGCGCAATTGTGCTCTCATAGATACAAGAACTCAATACAAGGGGCATTTACGTTTCAAGTACGTTCTCGCGTGCGTGCCAGTCGTACTCCATGCGGCGGGCGGTCCACTCTGCTGCTTTCTGACCAGCCAGGCGAGAGACGATGTGCAGACTCATATCGATTCCTGCTGAGACTCCTGCGGAGGTGACAATGTGTCCTTCATCGACGATACGCGCGTCATCAATCATGGTGACTTCGGGATAGTTTTTGCGCATCCACTCGATACTGGACCAGTGCGTGGTTGCACAGTGCGAGTTCAGCAGGCCACGTTCGGCGAGCAGAAACGCGCCTGTGCAGACGCTTGTGGTTAGTTCGACCTGGGAACTCTGTTGCGCGATCCAATCCAGGAGACGTTGATTATGAATCTCTCGACGTGTTCCCTGCCCACCTGGGACGACGAGAATATCAAGCGCTGGATGCGCGTCGATAGTCGCATGTGGCGTTACAATCAAGCCGCCACGACAGCGGATGACGCGCTGCTCTTCGGCAATGGTGACGACGTTGAAGAGCTGACTCTCCTCGCTCGTTACACCCACGGGTCGCGCGACTGAAAAGACCTCGAACGGGCCACAGAAGTCGAGTATCTCGACCTCGTCAAAGATCAGGATTCCGACTGTGTAACGTCTTTTGTTTTCTGTACTCATGATGT